>CP097969.1:1200000-1500000 GCA_023703575.1 SAR86 cluster bacterium | reverse complement strand
ATAACCCTTTTATACTTTTACGTTTAAACCAAGACTTAGAGCGCTTTATTAGAGCCCCATTTAATTTATCTAGCTTGTTAAGGAGAGTTTTTTGCTCTTTATCAAAGCTTAGTTGCCCATCTGCAATCAAGTTGGAATAAAGATCGGTGGGCTTCAATGTGAGAAATAAACTATTTATTGGGTTTTTTTAGAAGCAATGAAGGCGTCCTTTCCAAATAGTCGATATATTCTGGATCAGAGCCCCATTTTTTCATTCCTCTATTTTCAAGCATCGGAATGCCGCTTATTCTTGTTAAGAGAACATAGACAAAAATTGGAGAGATGAGGGTGACTAACTGCCACCCGCTCAATACTGGAAGTGCTATTAAAGTCAGTCCTGCCCATAAGGTGATTTCTCCAAAATAGTTGGGATGTCTAGACCAGGCCCAAAGACCAGAAGTTATATATTCTTTTTCTTTATTTTGTTGTTTCTTGAAATCCCTTTTTTGCTTATCAGCAATAACCTCAATCGAAAAGCCTAGAATCCATAAAGCTAATCCCAGATAAGCCATGACTCCAAGAGGAATATTTACATTAGATGTAATTGCAGCTAATCCTGCTGCCATTGTTAGAAAGACCCATAGACCTCCCAAAGTCCAAGTCATGATGTACCAATGGAATTGAGTTTTCATGATTGTGAATCTTCCATCTTTCCCATCTTGTTTAACTCTTGAGAAAAGAAATGTCCCAAGTCTTACAGCCCAAATCACTATCAAAACACCAATGAGTAAGTCCCTAGGGTCCATAGATGGATTGAGATAAAAACCCAAACCTATAGCACTAAGATAAGAAATTGAACCTGTTAGATCAAAATAATGTTCTGTTTGATAAATATAAGAGGGTATGAATATTATCCAGTGCAGCAAATAGCTAACACTTGCACATATAGCAAATAGTGCTACTCCGTTGTAGAGCTCTGACCCTTGACTGCCCGCTAGAGCAATAATGACTCCTAAGGCTATACTTATAAATGTTGCTGGTATGGTTACAGTTCTTTTCATGTGTATCTCTATTAGTTATTAGGTCATTAGAAGGAACAATAACCTTCTTTTCAAGTCTTTAATTTAAGGTTTCTTTGAAATCTTTTCTACAAGTGTGAGTCCTATCCCTACACAAGGGCCAATACCAAAAACAAATAGAACCGTCCCAATGCCTACAACTCCGCCAAGGAACCATCCCGAAATTACAGCCGACAATTCTAAAATGGTTCTTATTAGCGGTATTGAAGTACCAGTCTGCTTTTGTAGCCCTATCATCAAGCCATCTCTCGGTCCGGGTCCAAGATTACTGATCAGGTAGATTCCACTTCCCAAACCTACAACAAATATCCCCATGCATGCTTGTAATAGCTTTAAGTAAGTATCATTTGGTTGGGGCAGATAAGGCAAGGTTAAGTCTATAGTAGAAGCAATAATAATTGCATTAAGAATCGTTCCAATTCCAGGAACTTGCTTAAGAGGTAACCAGAAGATAAGGATTGTAATACTTATTAGGAAAGTTGTTGTACCCACAGAAAGATCAGTCTTTGTCGAAATACCTTGTGCCAAAACAGTCCAAGGACTTACGCCAGATCCGCTTCTTATGATAATTGCCTCACCCAAACCAAAGAAAAATAGTCCAGTAATCAACATAATGACTGTATAAGATCTCGGCTTAGTATTGAGTGGAAAGTCAGAACTCCAACTCACAGACGGCACTTCTTTGATGGTGAAAATTCTTCTCAGAAATCTCATGTAACCTCTAAATTATGTTTTGAAATCAGCTGAATCTAGTTTAATCTCTCCAGGAGATTAACACAGGAAATTTGCAATGATCACATTAATTATTCTCTCTTTATTACTAACCTTAATTCAACTTTTAACTCCAGCAGTACTGAATAGCAAAAACTTAGATTTTCTCATCTCAAATAGAGAAGGTTCTGTTGAAGAGGCCCCAGTTGTTGGTCGAACCAGAAGAGCAGGGTCTAATATCTTAGAGAGTTTACCTGCATTTTTAGCACTAGCCATTCTGTCTATAGTTTTGGAAATTGATAATTATAATCTAGCGATGTTTTGGCTAGGCTCAAGGGTGCTTTATTACTTCACTTATATGTTTGGTATTTTGTATCTTAGAACACTTGTTTGGGGAGTCTCTATTGTTTGTCTGGTAATGATGGCTATAGCGTTGATTTGAAACGAGGTGTCGTATTTCCTATCAGATCACGAGAAACTTCAATATAAGAATGATGGTTATATCCTTAGAGAAAATCAGTTTTCTTCAACTGAAATAGATATTTTCAGGAATTTCTTTGAGACTACTGTTTCTAAAGCTCACTCAATAGCCGGAGAGGGCAAAGAGTATTTCTTAGATGCAAAGAGATTTGTTGATATTGATTACTTGACTCTTCAATTTGAACCAGAGCCTCATGAAAATTTCTTAAAAGTTATCGAACCAGCTCATTCTCTCAATTCAGATCTTGAAAAGATTATTGCAGATAGAAAATTAACTGATCCAATAAGATCTATCTTGTCTCTAGATGAAGTTAGTTTATGGACGGATAAGCTGAACCTTAAGAGACCAAAAATTGGGTCAGGGTTTGGCTGGCATCAAGATTCACCATACTGGATTCATGATAGTGAAGATGTCGATACTTTGCCTAATGTTTATGTCTGTTTAGATGATGCTAACGAATCAAATGGATGTTTCAGTGTTATTAAAGGTAGTCATAAGAAAGGTTGTTTACCTGGAACATTTGATAATTCTCAATTAGGAGGGTTTTTTACGGACCAAGATACATTCGATATCGATGATGCAGTTGATTTAATAGCCTCAGCGGGATCTCTAATCTTTTTTAATCAACATATAGTTCACGGCTCGAAGCCTAATCAATCTAATCAAGAGAGGAGGGCGTATATCGTGACCTATCAACCAAAAAATAGAGCCATGCTCAAATCTGGCGAAGTTAAGAATATTTAGGGCCATGCTTTCTCCATGCTCCTCTTTTTAGTGAGACAAAAATCATAGTGCCGAAAATCATCATTGCTATCGAAGAGGATAGGAAAATCGACTCTATACCAAATCCTAAGATATAAATTGAAATACTTCCTCCTAAGCCTGCTATCAAAAATCTTGCAATCGTCGCCACTGTCGGCCAAAACATTGCGTTAGCGCCTTGAGAAGCAAAATATAGAGAAAGACCTATCCCTTGAAAGGCATAAAAAGGGCCGACAATTTGAATATATTTTTTTGTGACTTCGTAAGCTTTTGGGTCATCAGTAAAATAATGGATCCACAAGTCAGGAAAAAAGGCCAAAGAAAAGCCTATAAGCACTGAAACTAAACCCGCCATTGATCCACCATAATTACCAACTCTCTCTGCTCTCACTATGTTATTAGCGCCTATATTCGCACCCACAATAGATGTCATGGCCGTGCCAATCCCAAAAATAAGAGGAATCATAAGAAATTCTACCCTCGAACCAATGCCATATCCTGCAAGAGCTTCTGTTCCGAAGGTTCCAACTAAACCGGTCAACACTAATATTGTGCCTACAGTTAGAAGTGGAGAGGCCGATGCTGGAATAGCTACCTCAAAGATATTAGAGAATAGCGGTTTGCTCAAAATTAATTTTTCTCGTTTCAGCATCGCCGGAACTGAGGTAGATAATAGCTTCATGACAATTATCGATACCATAATCATACTGCTGATCAAGGCAGCGATAGCGGCACCAGCGACTCCTAGTTTAGGAAATCCATACCACCCCAAAATAAATCCTCCAGAGAGAAGAACTTGTAGAAGAGAAGCAATGATCATGAGTGTTGCAGGAAAGCGCATATTTCCCATTCCTCTTAAGACGGCACTTAAACTTCCTGATAACCATATAAGTATTCCTCCGAAGAAGAGAACTGAGCAATACAAATAGGATTCTTCAAGAATTTCTCCTCTACCTCCCAGTAAATAAAGAAGACCTTTCCCAAATAATAAAAATAAAATTAAAAAGGTAAATGCTCCAGAAATCGAGATAACTATTGAATGCCAAATTAATTTTTCTGCGCGATCTATATCATTAGCCCCCATACTTCGAGCTATAGCTGAGCTGATAGCCCCTCCGAGTGCGCCACCGGACATAGTTTGTGTTAGCATCAATAATGGAAAAGCAAGCGCTACTGCAGCAAGTGACTTTGTTCCCAACTTACTAATAAACCAGACTTCTGTAAGTACAACTATTGATTGGATAAAAAAAGCTAAGGTATTTGGAGCTGACATTCTTATCAGCAATGGCACGATCGGTTTTGTAAGAAACTCTTGGGTTCTGTTATCCACTAATCCTTTAGCTTATTTTCTTGAAGATTCTTTTACTAGCTTTTCAGGTGTGGCTAAAGTTGCATATTTATCTTTTGAATCACCAAATAACTTTTCAGGAGATACTGACTCCAATTTGCCTTCTTTGTCATTTGGATCCGTAAAGAATCCAAGAACATACCCCCCCTTTGAGTAGCCAATCAAAGAACGAAGTTCAGAAGTAAATTTTTTAGCGACTTCTGGAGGATATGAGAGATATTGATTCTCTTGCTGCCTTAACCAGCTAGGTGCATAGTGCAAGAAAATTCCTAATCTAGTTTCCTCAGTTGTGTTAGTTCCACCACCATGTAATACCGATCCAGTATAGATAAATACAGATCCTGCTTTCATTTCTGCATAAGCAATTTCTTCAATCTGTGGTTGTCTATTTTTATCCCATTTATGCGATCCAGGAACTACTTGTGTTGCTCCATTTTCTTTAGTGAAATCATTAATTGCCCAGACGGTACTGAATTGTGTTTCAATCTTTCTTGGAATATACCCTCCCCAAACTCCCCGATCTCTGTGAAGAATTTGACTTGATTCTCCCGGTCCAATTTGAATAGCAGAAGAGAAATGCAGTTGATAATTTTCGCAGTGAGGTCCCAAAAACCCGTCTGCTAGTTTATTAATTAATGGATCCAGCGCTAAATTTTGACATGTTTCTGATCTGGCCAATAGAGCACCAACTCTTTTAGTCTCGAAACCAGTGAATTCATCTTGGCCATTGTTAGTAACATTCAGGAAGGGTCGAAGATCTTTTTTAATTTGAGCTAAGTCTGCTGATTCAAGAAAGTCATCAATAATAACACCCGCATCCTCATCTAAAATATTTAATATTTCTTCTACCGGAGTGACGGTTGTTACGTGCTTTATATTCCCCACAGATAGAGTTTAAACCAAAACGAACTTATATGTAATTCAGGATAAAATTAGAAATTATTTGTAAAACTCTATTATTTCATTATTCATGAATTCTATATCTTCAGCTGAAAAGCCTGCTCCAGCTATGTGACCCCAAAGTGAAGGAATTACTTTAAGCTTAACCCCAGGAATCATGCTAGCTTCTCTGGTTAATGCATCAATATGAAAGTACATATCCGTTTCGCTCGGCATATATAAGACATCGGCTTTTATAGATCCTAATGCTTCTGAATAATTACCATTAAATCCAGGTGTATTTCCAATATTATTATTTTGCCAGGTTCTAGCTAGGGCTATAAGATTATTGGCATCCCAGGTTAATACAAATTCTTCAAACCAATCTATAACTTCATCGGTATCTTTCAAGCCCATTTCTTTATAGAGGCCTTGTCGATACCATTCTTGAGACCAGCCCCAACTGGCCCAGTGCGCTCCTCCTGCTCTGAGTCCTACTTCAGGTGGGGACATATACTGACCATTCTCAAAAGAGGCATCTGCTTTTATTGCAGATATAAAACCTTCCAGTCTTACTATGCCGTGCGGATACTCTACTGCTGAGCCTGCTATACCCACTATTTTTTCAACAAAATCTGGATAACTTACAGCCCACTGAAAGGCCTGTTGAGCTCCCATTGAGAATCCTACAACACCTTTTATCTTTTTAACTTTAAAGAGTTCAGTAACTAATTTATATCCTGCCTTCACATTGTCTCTTATTGAAATTAAAGGGAAATTCGGCCCATCAAATGGAGGCAGGGTATTGCTTGGTGAGCTAGACAAACCATTTTGAAACATATCTGTAGCAACTATGAAATATTTTTCAGGATCCAGAGCTTTCCCAGGTTCAATTAAAAAATCAAATCCATGATGATCACCAAGGTATGCAGAAGGAACAACTATTAAATTATCCTTTTCCTTATTTAATTTTCCATGAGTTACATAAGATAACTTAGCATTTGGTAATGTGATTCCACTCTCTAGGTCAAAATCTCCTAGATTGAATATCTTGTGATTACCCTCAGCATAAAAGAGTGGGCTACATAAAATTAAAGTTATCAGAATTGGGAATTTTAGAATTTTTATCATTTTTGATTATTAGGTTTTGGAAAATCTGTCTGTTGTTTCTATTAGTAGGTGTGTTATTTCCTTTTCGAATGCAGAATGACCTGAAAAAGGAGCTATTTTTAGTTCAGATTCTGGCCATCTCGAATGTAGCTCATAAGCAGTCGTAGGAGGGCATACTACATCGTATCTTCCTTGAATTATTACAGCAGGGATGTCTCTGATTTTATCGATATTATCGAGAAGTTGATTTTCATTTTCCAAGAAACCATTATTCACAAAGTAATGGTTTTCAATAAGAGCAAAAGCTAATGCAAATTTGCTGTCCACAGAATCTTTTACAGCTTCGGGATTATGATTAATAAAACTAGTAGATGCCTCCCATTTAGACCAGGCTTTTGCAGCTGATAATTTTTTTTCTTCATCATCTCCATTAAAGATTTCCCTATAGGCATCAACCAAATCGCCTCTCTTTTCTTTTGGAATTTCGTTCAAAAATCCCTGCCATGCTTCCGGATATAATTCGCTTGCTCCATATTGATAGAACCATTGGATTTCTTTATGTCTCAACATAAAGATACCCCTTAAAACAAGCTCTGTTACGTTTTGAGGATGACTCTGTGCATAAGCCAATGCGAGAGTACTACCCCAAGAACCACCAAAAACAAGCCACTTATCTATGCTTAATTTTTTTCTTATTGACTCAATGTCTTCAACTAGGTGCCAAGTAGTATTATTTTCAAGACAAGTGTGGGGTTTGCTTTTTCCACATCCTCTCTGATCGAAAAGAACTATGCGATATTTCTTAGGATTAAAAAATCTTCTAGAAAAGCTTCCAGCACCTCCACCAGGCCCACCATGAAGGAATACTGCAGGTTTACCTTTGGGATTCCCGCATTGTTCATAATAAATTTCATGGATTCCTTGCTTTATATAGCCGGAATCATAAGGTTCGATTGGTGGATATAATTTATTTTCTTTATTAAAGAACTTCATCTACTTTTTTGTAAAAATTTACAATATCCTCGATCAAAATAGGTATAACTTCTTTGGGTAAATTATGACCCATATCTTTGTAAACCTTAAATGTTGAGTTTGGTATGAGTTCTGAAGTAAGCCTTCCATAACTTACGGGTATTAAAGCATCATCTTCTCCATGAAGTACCAGCGTTGGTACGGAGATATTTTTTACAATATCAGACCTGTCTCCGGCCTTAAAAACTGCAGTCAATTGCCTAGGCATTGCCCTTGGATAAAAGCCATATTCTCGCGCACCTTCTGTATCAACATTTTCCATATTTCTTAGATTTTCTTGATTTCCTTGTGAAATCTCAGAGGTTTTTGGAATTCTAGGAGATGACATAAGTGACACTAAGCTGGTCGTCTTATCTGGAAATTTGGACGCTATTATTTGAGCTATCATGCCTCCCATAGAAGCTCCAATTATATGAGCCTCTTCAATATCTAAGTGGTCTAATAATGCAATACCATCATATGCCATATCTTCAAGTGTATATGGCGCATTAAAACCAATACCCAAGGAATAAAGAAAGTACTTCCAATAAAGATTAGGTCTTCCTAGCCTATCTAACTTCTCACTATCCCCTGTATCTCTATTGTCAAAGAGGATAACCCTGTACCCAGAATCGACAAGTCCATTGACAATGGTTTCTCCCCAAACTTTATGTGATGCCAGTAGGCCCATTACCATTAATACAGGTGGATCTTCCTCCATGCCAATACTTTTATAAGCAAGCGAGATTCCATTGATCTCTGCAATTGTCGTCTCTTGATCTAATGTGTAGTTTGAATAAACATTCAGAGAAGCGAACGAAATGAGGTATAAGACTAGGAATTTTTTCATTTGGATATTGAAATAACTAATCAATATTTTTTTCATTTAATTTTTTTCTAAGAAGATATAAAGCTCCAGAAATTGCAAAACACATCAAAGAAGATAAGAGATTTACTATTAGCAGTTCTCCTTGGAAATTCGTCAATGAGACGCTTATTAAATAAACACCTATCAGTAAAAAGAAGGTACAAAAAAAGAAAAGTAAAAAAGATATAGTTTTAATAAACATTTATTCACTAATTATAGGAGAGTTTGGAGTTCTAGTTCTAGGTCTTTCATAACAATTAAGCAGAAAGCCACACCATAGAGATTACAAATATCACTACGCATAATAAAAATATCAATGGAGCTTTCATACTTCTAAATAATATAACCTCTAAACGCTACAAGACCTATTGGTAGAACCATGCCAAACACATAGCCCCAGAAGATAATCACTCTAGCATCTAAACCATTTAAATCTTTAGGTCTTTCCCATTCAGCAAGAAAAAGGAACTTTGTGAAAAATAGGGGGATTAGGGTTATAACAAAAACAATTAAAGCGGGATAATACATATCAAATTTCAGTAAGTGGTTAGGTGTTTCATTTATCTGCTATATCCAGCAATTAGTGGATAGAATTCAAAAGGCAGTCCAAAATCCATAAGCAAATTTTTAACATCAGCATCTACATTTCCGTATACTTTTATGCTTTCGATAGCAAAGTGTTCATTAAAAGATTTAAAATCGTTTTCAAAGATTCCACCTTCAGAAACATTTTCTAGATGTCTAACTATTGCTTGTGAATCTTTCCATCTTAGTATTTCTATGACTTTGTCGTCTGCTTTAAAAAACTTCCATCCGAGAGTGTCTGGCTCATTTTTATCGACTATGCTCTGATAGTATTCAGCAAACTTAGCAGTTTCTTGCTCATTTTTAAGCGGGCTAAATTCTTGATAAAAAATTATTTCATTTTCGTAATCTTCAGCCCAAGCATTAGCAGAGAGTATTAAGGTTAGTGAGAGAAGTAGGTGTTTCATTAGGTAGTCTTAATTATGTTTAAAATTTTCATTAATATATTCTCTTAGAGACATAACTTCTTCACGAATCTCTTCTCGAAGTTCTTGTGATACCTCTAATCTTCTTTCTTTGGCATGCTCTATCTCTACTTCGATAATCTCAAGTTCATTTCCTAGAGTATTTGTTAGGTAGTCATCAATTCTTTCCAAGGCTTCGTTGAAAGATTCAAGTACTTCTTCTTGAGCATCTAGCCTGTCATTTATATCAGACTCTAATTTCTCAATCTTATCTTCGACATCTTCAAGAGTTAGTTCTTCGTCTTCTTGCATAAGTTATCTATGAATTAAATATAACTAAAAAGACCATAGTTACAAAAGCAACTGCAAACACTAGCTAATTATCTTTCCTTTCTTTGCCTCTAAACAAATAGTAGCATCCGAAAGCAACTGAAAGGGCTATTAGGAATATAAGCATATCCATCAATCAAACTCCTCTAAGTCATGTATCTGGAAATACTTTCTCTTTAATTGATTCTTTTCCCGGTGTTGGTGTCCTTTAATCCCATTAGAAACTTTAACCTCTTTATCTAGAACAAGGTCTCTTGGATTGGGTAGTTTTAACATGATTCTTACTCTACTACTTTACAACCTTTTTTGGCTAAAAATGTTTGAGCAGTTCATATACTCCCCCGGTATGTGGCATGGCTCATGCGTACCCATCAAACATAAGATGAAACTAACCCGAACAGATTTATAGATTGCGAAAGCTTTTGATATAGATGTGGTGACTATGTGGTGACTTTTTCTATTTGGCTAATAGACTATCAAGCTGAAACATGCTTGGGAAGTGGTGCCCAGAGGTGGAATCGAACCACCGACACAAGGATTTTCAGTCCTTTGCTCTACCGACTGAGCTATCTGGGCATTTAAGGTGTTGCGATTGTATACAATTAATTGACTCTAAAAAAGTAGGTTTTACTCAACTGGCTTGAACCCCGTTGGTTTTGCGTAATCTTTTCCTGACAGAAAAAGATCCATTTGCTCATTTAGCCATTTTCGAGAGTCCCTATCTGCAAGGTTTATTTGACCTTCATTAATGAGCATCTTTTGGTGTTCCAACCATTCCTCCCAAGCTTTTTTTGATACATTATCAAATATGTCTTCACCTTTTTGTCCTGGATAGGGAGGTTTATCCAATCCCTCTAACTCTTCACCGTATTTCTTACAAAAAACTTTGCGCATCTTCAATATGATCTTTTAAAATTTTAGTTACAGGCATTGGCATGCCAATCTCTGATAATTCTTTGTTATTAAACCACACTTTATTATTATCTAGATTTTGGAAATCTTCGTTTAATCTCACTAAAGTAGTATCTATATCTAATTTATAGTGAGTGAAGGTGTGTTTTAGCTTTAAATGCTGTTCTATAAATTCATAACCTTTGGGGAGTCTTTTAATAAATTCTTTTCTTGATTCTATTTCATCAAAACTTATAAAGGTCCATAAACCTCTCCATACACCTTTTGAGGTTCTATTTTCCAAGAGAACTTCACCTTCTTTATTTTGCAAAAGCAGCCAATAGAGCTGTTTGCTTGGTTTCTTTTTTGAAGGAGATTTAAGAGGAAGTGAATCTTGAATACCTTCTTTGAATGAGAGGCATGTTTTATTTAATGGACAATTTTCACAGTCAGGACTCTTTCTTTTACAAATCAAGGAGCCCACATCCATAATTGCCTGAGTATAAATATCGCATTCTTGATGAGGCAAATTCTTAGAGGCTATTTCCCAAAGATTCTTAATTGTCTTAGTAGAATCAATAGGTTCCTCCACTTTAAAATATCTAACTAATAGTCGCTTTGCATTTCCATCTAGAATAGGAGCTTTTTGTTTAAAACCTAAAGAGAGAATGGCCCCAGCAGTCGATTTTCCAATTCCAGGCAATGATTCTAATTTTTGCGAGCACTGAGGCATCATGGAATTGAAATCATCTTTAAGAATCTTTGCAGTCTTAAGTAAATTCCTTCCCCTTGAGTAATAACCTAACCCTGACCAGTAACTTAAAACTTCGTTTTCATTGGATTCGGCAAGTGAATTGATATTAGGGAACCTATCTATAAATCTCAGGTAATAAGGTATTACCGTTTGTACTTGAGTCTGCTGAAGCATGACTTCAGATATCCAAACTTTATATGGATTTGTTTGAATCTGCCAAGGCAAATCTTTACGACCTGATTTCTTGTGCCATTTGATCAGTTTTTTACTAAGTTCAGACATACAAATATTACGTTAATTGTACTAGTAATGAAGAACTTGAACATATTAGATATAATGCGCGCCCTTATTGGAATTTATTATGCGAAAGGTAGTTGTAAATAGAGATACTTCGGAGACCCAAATAGCTATTGAGCTAAATCTAGACGGGACAGGTAAAACAGAGTTTGATACCGGATTACCTTTTCTTGAACACATGCTTGATCAGATTGGTAGACATGGAATGATTGATCTTAGTATTAAAGCTAAGGGCGATTTACATATTGATGATCACCACACTATCGAAGATATAGGTATTTCATTAGGAGAAGCTTTTAATAAAGCAATAGGAGATAAGAAGGGCATAAGAAGATATGGTCAGTCCTATATCCCACTAGATGAGGCTCTTTCAAGAGTGGTATTAGATTTTTCTGGAAGACCTGGATTATTCATGAAAGTCGATTTTGTCAAAGAAGAGGTTGGCGGTATTGATGTCAACATGTTTGAGCACTTCTTTCAATCACTCAGTAATCACGCATTTATGACTCTTCACATTGAGAACTTCTATGGTGAAAACACTCATCACCAAATTGAAACCATTTTTAAAGCTTTTGGAAGAGCATTAAGGATGGCTCTGGAAATAGATTCAAAACAGGCCGATATTATCCCTTCAACAAAAGGAGCTTTGTAGGGCTTTAATAGATGACACAAATTGCTGTTATCGATTATGGAATGGGTAATCTGCACTCAGTGAGCAAGGCCCTAGAGGCTGTCTCGCAGAAAGAAAGTATAGTCATAACTTCTGATCAGGAAGTGATAAAAACTTCTGATAAATTAGTTTTTCCAGGAGTGGGTGCCATTAAGGATTGCATGGAGGCCTTTTCTATCGATTTAAAAGAGACAGTACTTGAAGAGGTTAAAAAGAAACCTACTCTCGCTATCTGTGTAGGTATGCAAATGCTTTTAGAATCAAGTGAAGAAAATGGTGGAGTTGAAGGGTTGGGCTTGTTGAATGGAAAAGTATGTAAGATTCAGTCTAATAAAGATATCAAAGTCCCTCATATGGGATGGAATCAGGTTTATTATCTAAAAGAGCACTTTCTACTGAAGAATATTATAGATTCCAGTTATTTTTATTTTGTTCACAGTTATTGCTGTCCTTCATCTAAAGATGCTCTTACCGAAACAATTCATGGTGAAAAGTTTGTATCGTCCTTTGCGAAAGATAATATTTTTGCTGTCCAGTTTCATCCTGAAAAGAGCCAAAGTGCAGGATTACAGTTATATAAAAACTTCTTGGATTGGAGTGTTTAGATGATCGTAATTCCAGCAATAGACTTAAAAAATGGGAAATGCGTTAGGCTGCGAGAAGGGAAAATGGATGAAGAAACTATATTCTCTGAAGATCCAATCTCAACAGCTGGCTCTTGGTTTTCTCAGGGAGCAGAAATTCTACATATAGTTGATTTAGATGGTGCTGTTGAAGGTAAACCCATGAATCAAGAAATCATATTTTCTATCATTTCAGAGTTTCCGGAAGAAAGAATACAAATAGGAGGAGGTATTAGAAGTTTTGAGTCGGCATCGGAATATTTAAAAGCTGGGATCGAGAGGGTTATTATGGGCACTTCTGCTGTTGAAGAGCCCGATATGTTAAAAGACTTTTGCGTTAAGTACCCAAATCGCTTGGTTCTAGGCATTGACGCCCTTGATGGTATTGTAAAAACTCAGGGCTGGCTAAAGGGTTCTGAAATTTCTCCTGCCGAGTTAGTCAAAAAATTTGAGGATGATCCTATCGCAGCTATTATCTTCACTGATATATCAAAGGATGGAATGATGATAGGACCCAATATCGAGGCTACATCGGACTTAGCTAACCAAACAAAAATTCCTGTAATTGCTTCTGGAGGTGTTTCCTCTCTAGATCATATTATCCAACTTGATGATAGAAAGAATATCTCAGGTGTAATATGTGGAAGAGCACTATATGAGAAAGCTTTTACTTATGCCGATGTTCTCGAGGTACTAGGAAACTAACTATGTCAGTTGCAAAGCGCATTATTCCCTGTCTTGATGTAGATAAGGGTAGAGTAGTGAAGGGAGTAAATTTCTTAAATATCCGTGACGCTGGTGATCCAGTCGAGATTGCAAAACGATATGATACCGAAGGAGCTGATGAAATCACTATGTTAGATATTACTGCCAGTCACGAGACTAGAGACACGACTTATAAGACTGTAGAAAGTATAGCGAGCCAGGTTTTTATCCCTCTTACCGTTGGAGGTGGAGTAAGGAAGATAGAAGATATTAAGAAACTTTTAAGATCTGGTGCAGATAAGGTAAGCATAAATACTTCAGCAGTAGAGAATCCTGGCTTCGTGCAGGAAGCGGCTGATAAATTCGGATCACAATGTATTGTTGTTGCTGTTGATGCTAAAGCCAAGACAGATAAAGATAATACATGGGAAGTTGTTACTTACGGAGGCAGGAATAGAACTGGTATAGATGTTTTAGAGTGGACCGAAAAAGTTACTGAATATGGAGCAGGTGAAATTCTACTTACCAGTATGGACAGAGATGGAACAAAAGAAGGTTTCGATAATAACTTGGTTTCTAAAGTCTCTTCAAGAATATCTATTCCTGTTATAGCCTCTGGTGGAGTGGGAAATCTTGATCATTTAATAGATGGAGTAAAAATTGGAGGCGCTGAAGCAGTTTTAGCAGCAAGTATCTTTCATTTTTCAGAGTTCTCCATTAAAGATGCCAAAGAGGCTATGAAGGCTTCCGGTATTACTGTTAGGTTTTAATCAACCCTAAGAAAGTCTCCATTCGAAAATTCATAAATTAAAGGGTCCCCAGTAGCTATTTCTAATTTCACAATCTCCTCCGAACTAATTTTCTCTAAATGCATTACCAAAGCCCTCAAAGAATTTCCATGAGCTGCAACTAAGATATTTAAGCCTTTCTTAACCTTTGGCATGATTTCGCGTTCAAAGTAAGGAAGCACTCTCTCGGCAGTATTTTTTAGACTCTCTCCGCCTGGCGGAGGGACATCGAAAGATCGTCTCCAAATATGGACTTGTTCTTCTCCCCACTTCTCTCTCGCTTCGTCTTTATTTAGTCCTGCTAGGTCTCCATAATTTCTTTCATTAAGAGACTGATCTTGAATTATTTCTATATCTTTTTGGTTTATCTGTTCTAGGATCAAGCGACCGGTTTCTTGAGCCCTAAATAGATCTGAAGTGAACATTAGATCGAACTTTAGATTTCTTATATCCAATAGCTCTCCAGCTTTTATTGCCTCCCGAATTCCTAGATCAGTTAATTTAGGATCTTTCCAACCTGTAAATAGATTTTTTGCATTCCATTCACTTTGACCGTGTCTGACCAGAACAAGTTTTGATTTCATAATATTATTAAAAGTTTTTATATTTTAACTTAGTAATCTATATAATCCTGTCCCGAAATGAATAAATTCTTTGTATTTATCAGTGATAATTTTTTGGCTGTCTTAGTCCTATTGACACTCATATTCGCTTTGATTGTTTATGAAAGAAGAAAAGGTGGTAATAAAGTAGACAATTCAGAGATGACAAGGTTGATCAACAAGGAAAGTCCTTTTATTTATGATCTAAGAAGCTCTGCTGAATATGGAGCTGGAACCGTTGCAGGCGCTATGAATCTTCAACCTAGTAATCTCTTAAAAGAAGATGCACTCTTTAAGGCTGGCGAAGAAGATTGCATCATTCTAATTTGTAAAAATGGTACTGTTTCTTCCAAAGCCTCAGGAGAGTTAAAAAAGCAGGGTTATATAAACGTAAATGTTCTTTCTGGTGGGATGATGAACTGGACACAGAGTGGCATGCCCCTTGTAAAAGCAAAATAATTAGCTATCTAAGCCAAGCTCTTTAATTTTTCTAGTTAAAGTATTCCTTCCCCAACCGAGCAATTCCGCAGCTTCTTTTTTTCTTCCCATAGTTTTATTGAGCGCGACTTTAATGATGGTTCTCTCAAAGTCTGGTATAGCTTCTTCAAGTAAATTGTTATTACCTTTTGCTAAATAATTCTCTGACCAAGACTGTAAGACCTTAGTCCAATCATTCATATTTTCTATATTTTCTACTTTGAGATCATCGGGTAAATCTTCCAATTTTACTTCTCTAGTTGGAGACATGACTGTGAGCCATCTACAAGTATTTTCTAGTTGTCTGACATTACCCGGCCAAGAAAGAGTCATAAAGTAGTCTTCTACCTCTGCAGAAAGATATTTTTTTTCTTCAGCAAGTTCATCAGAAGATTTCTTAAAGAAATGTTTTACTAAAGTTGGAATATCTTCTTTTCTTTCATTTAACTTCGGTAAGGATAGTTTAATTACATTAAGTCTATGGAAAAGGTCCTCTCTAAAATTTCCAGCTTTAACTAAATCTTCGATATTTTGGTGCGTTGCTGTAATGATCCTGACATCAACTTTTATCGGCTCCCTGCCACCAACCCTATAAAATTCTCCGTTAGAAAGTACTCTCAAAAGTCTAGTTTGAGTTTCAAGTTGCATATCTCCAATTTCGTCTAGAAATAAGGTACCTCCATCTGCCTGTTCAAATCTTCCGATCCTTCTTTCATCTGCACCAGTAAAAGCACCTTTCTCATGCCCAAAGAGTTCTGCTTCTAGGAGTTCCTTCGGAATATCTGCCATATTTAGGGCAATGAAGGTTTTATCTTTTCTAGGACTATGCTGATAAAGGGCTCTGGCAACAAGCTCTTTTCCTGTACCAGATTCGCCATTTAGCAAAACGGTAGAATTTGAATTTGATAACTTACCAATCGCTCTGAAGACTTCTTGCATCGCAGGCGCTTCTCCAATAACCTCAGCCTGAGTTTCTGTTGGTTCCTCCCTATTAATCTCATCAGCTGATGTAGCCCTTTTAACCATTGATAATGCTTCCTCAATATCAAAAGGTTTAGGTAAATATTCCCACGCACCATGTTCATAAGATTCAACAGCACTATCTAGATCCGAATGAGCAGTCATGACGATAACTGGGATTTCTGGTCGAAGTTCTTTTACTTTATCGAGTAGGTCTATTCCACTAGGTCCGGGCATTCTAATGTCGGTAAGTATGAGATGCGGATTTTCTGTTTCAAGTTTCTTAATAACCTTATTGGCTGAATCAAAAGTTTGCACATCCATTCCTCCATCAGAAAGACCTTTTTCAAGAACCCATCTGATTGATTCATCGTCGTCGACTACCCAAACATTTTTATCCATTGCTAGTTTTTAAGTCTATATCTTTTTGAATATTTACTGGAATATTAATAAAAAATTCTGTTCTGTTAGGCTCACTTGTAAAGTGTATATTGCCCTTATGTTGAGAAATGATGCCTTGTGTAATAGAAAGTCCTAATCCAGTCCCTTTGTCTTTGCCTGTGATCATTGGAAAGAATATAGAGTCTTTAATTTCCTCATGAATACCTGGTCCATTATCTATTATCGATATCTTGCAAACCATTGCATTTTTTTCGCCGTCAATCATTTCTCCATGAGAAATCCTTGTTACAATTTTTATTTCAGGATTGGGTATTTTTGAGTCAATGAGTGCATCCCGTGCATTCTTTGTAAGATTGAGTATGCTATTTTCGATCAAATAACTATCAATAAATAGATCTGGAATGCTGGGATCAAAATCTTTAATTATCTTGATATCTTTATATCCAGACTCGTTATCTATAAGGTTAAGAACATTTTCTATAGGATAGTGAATATTTTGAAACTGAAAATCTGGTTTTTTATTCGGTCCCAAAATATTATCCACAAGGGAAGTCAGTCTATCCGTCTGCTTTATTATTATATCCGTGTATTCTTGCAAATTTTGATTGTCCAGTTTATTGCTTAGCAGCTGAGCAGAACCTCTAATGCCACTTAAAGGGTTTTTTATTTCATGTGCTAGGCCTCTAACAAAATCTTGAGATATCTGTTGATTTGTTTTCATTCTGTATCTTTCGATTAATTCAGAAGAACTTTCTTTATCTATTATTTCAAGCATTAAGCCTTTTTCATTATTGTTTTCTATTGAATGAACTATATAAGTACAAAAAACCTTTCTTCCTTTCTTTAGATTTAGAACGGTATCTGTTTTGGTAAAATTTCTATTGAGTTCTAAAGCACCAACAAAATCATTAATGCTTTCAGGTTCTTCATAAAAAATTTGGTCAATGGTGTTGCCAATCGAGTTCTTCTCTGTTGTATCGAGAATTGATAGGGCTGAGGAGTTTATAAAAATTATCTCTAGACTATCGTCAAGAATGACAATGCCAGTGCTGAGCTCTGAGAGAAAAGATATATTCACTCTAAAAGTATATCCGGAGAGCTAGTCTCCGGATATTAAATTTACGAACTTAAGAAGTTAATGTTCCGACTATATGCGCAACAATTTTGTAAGGATCTGCATTAGAGGCAGGTCTTCTGTCTTCTAAGTATCCATTCCAATCATGTTCAACAGTGTAGATAGGAATCCTGATACTCGCTCCTCTGTCACTAACTCCGTAAGAGAACTGATCTATGCTTTGAGTTTCGTGTAATCCTGTTAGACGCATATCATTGTCGGATCCATATAGAGCTATTCCTTCTTTGTGCACTTCTCCTAACTTATCACACATAGAACTAAATAGTTTTTCACTACCAGAAGTTCTCATCTCTTCATTGGAAAAGTTAGTATGCATTCCTGATCCATTCCAATCACCTGTTTTTGGCTTAGGATGGATGTTTACTGATACGCCGAATTCCTCAGCAACTTTAAAGAGTATATATCTGCTCATCCAAAGATCATCAGCAGCTTTAATTCCTTTTCCAAAGCATTGATATTCCCATTGGCCTAAAGCAACTTCGGCATTTGTGCCGGTTAGCTCAATACCAGCATCTAGGCAAGCATCTAAATGTGCATCACTTATTTCTCTCCCTTTGACGTTGGCCGCTCCAACTGCACAGTAGTATTCTCCTTGTGGCCTAGCAGGAGTTCCATCTTCCCAACCGAGTATTGTTCCATCAGGATTAGTTAAGAAATATTCTTGTTCAAACCCAAACCACCATTCATCCGTCACAACAGAAGCTGCTGCTGCTCTAAAGTTTGAAGGGTGAGTTTCATGCTCCCCAGTTTCAACTTCACACAAAACCAAGGAACCCTCATTTGTTGGATTCTCGTATTGTTGAACTGGTAAAAGTATACAGTCAGAGCTCCCTCCTTCTGCTTGTAAAGTGGAGGAACCATCAAAAGACCATGCAGGTGGCTCTCCGTCTGTTACTTTAACTTTACTTCTCAAGTTAGCTTCAGGCTCATAACCGTCGAGCCATATATATTCATATTTTGTCATTAATTTCTCCATTCTTTATTAAAAGCCGACGAATAGTAGCACGTCAAAAAGCATAAAAGAACAATTTTTGTGCAAAAAGTAGATAAAATTCTATAGAAAAGTTCTTAAAATGTGCAGAAGCACCTTTATAGTGCGTTCTTTAGAATGCTTAATCCATGTGTTTTTGTATGAGTTAAGAACTCTTCCAAGAAGAAATTCCATTGGAATTTTTCATCTTTACTGAGCATATGCTTATTAGGATATTTATTTCTTAGCCAGAACTGCCTCTTACCATTGAATTTTCTAACCTCAGCCATTTTTGCATCATGGTAGACATATATTTCAATTTCCATATTTTGTAGTAAAGATAGAGACTTAGATTTATAGATCTCTATCACTGAAGTATGACTAGATAACTTTCTACAGGAAATTTTTATTTCATTGTTAAATAGACCTTCAGGCATCGAATAGACCATACTTTTCTCATGGTCTGCTATAGGGAAGAAGTGAACAAGTTTTAAATAATTCCTCTCATATAAACGTAGAAGTTGATTCAAAACTCTCTTGCTATGTTTATATTTATTAATCTTATTCTTTGTCATAAGTAGACCATAATATTAACGCAGCTATACTTCTGAAGGGAGACCAAGGTTCAGAGATTTTTTCCATTGTCAAATAGTCAGGTCTATCTTTGAGACCCTTCATTCTTTGGGCTGCAACAATTAGTCCCAAATCAGAATATGGCCAAGCATCAAGCCTTTTTAAGCATGCCATTAAATAGCATTGGGCAGTCCATTCTCCAATTCCTCTAATTTTAATTAGTTCCTTGATTACCTGTGAATCTTCTTTGTTTTTGAGAGCCTTTAGATCTAAATCATTATCTACAATTTGTTTAGCTATACCGGAACAATAATCTATCTTTTGTTTGCTCAATCCTGCCTCTTTAAATTTTTTTGGATTTACAGATAGAAACTTCTCTGGCGTAAAGGGTTTTATTAAAGTTTTCATTCTTCCAAAGATAGCTTGTGCGGAAGCGACTGAGAGCTGCTGTTCTACAATCAAACTTACCAGCCCTTCAAAACCATCTCTCTTACTGAAGGGGTTTATCTCATAATTTTTTTCTTCGAGTACTTTCTTAAAACCTGGCTCTTTTTTTGCAAGGAAATCAAAACCTTCTTTTAAGGTTTCTTCATTGAGCAATTTAAATTTTGTCATATAAGTCGATAGCTACTTCTTTCTTGAAGGGCAATAGAGCTCTTCGAGCTTGGTTGTATTCTAGAATATGTTCTCTTTCTCTATCTAAAAAATCATCGATGGCTTCTTTAAATCTTAAATCCTTTACCCAATGAAGAGAGAAGGTCTCAATAGGGCAGAAGCCTCTTTTAATCTTGTGTTCACCTTGAACACCTGGATCAAAAGAATTAAGTTTTTCTTCAATGCAGAACTCAATACCTTGGTAATAGCATGTTTCAAAATGAAGAGAATCATATTCTTGTAGACATCCCCAGTAACGGCCATAAAGCTTTTCATCATCAAAAAAGTTTAAAGCACCCGCCACATATTCTCCTGAATTATTTTTGGCAAGCACCAACATAATAGTCTCGGGAATGGACTCTACAATTTTTTTAAAAAATTCAAAATTTAAATATCCGCGCATACCTCTTTTTAAGTAGGTGACTTGATAGAACTGATAAAAAGTCTCAAGCATTTCTGGAGTGATTTCACTGCCACGTATTCTAGATACCGTAACGCCTTGGTCATTAATCTTTTTTCTTTCTTTCTTAATATTTTTTCTTTGTCGTGAAGTCATATCTTGTAGAAAATTTTCAAAATTAAGATAGTGATTATTAAACCAATGAAAAGAGTAACTTGTTCTTAAGCTAAAACCTTCTTGCGATAAATCTTCAATTTCTTCTTTATTAGCCAAAAGAATATGTACACTTGAGAAATCACTCTCTTCAGTTATTTGCTTAAGAGCCTCGGATATTTCTTGGATAATTTCTCTACTTCTTGTTTTATCGGTAATAAGTATTCTAGGACCACTTGCAGGAGTAAAAGGTATTGAGCTTACTAGCTTTGGATAGTAGTTGAGTCCATTTCTGTAATAGGCATCAGCCCATGACCAATCAAAAATAAATTCTCCTTGCGAATCTGTTTTTATATAAAGAGGCATAATAGCTAAAATTCTTTCATTTTCTGAAGCTATCAAATGAAATGGAGTCCATCCTTGCTCTGGAGACACACAATTTGTTACTTCTAGGGCTTTTAAGAATTCATATTTTAAGAAAGGATATTGACTGCTTAAAACAGTATCCCAGTCTTCTTTACAAATTTTTTCTATTGAATCTAGGAAATCTATCTTCATAACGAAACACCCAGAATGGAACCCAGAAAGATAGAAAGCCCCAACCAATTATTATTTTTGAAAGCTTTAAGACACTGACTACTTATTTGATCTTTTATCAGATAGGTTTGGTAAATTGCTAGTAAGAAACTCATTAATGCAAAAGGGTAAAAACTAATATGTAAATTAAGAAGAACCGCTGCATAAACTAATATCAGAATAGAAGTGAGATGAAACAAAAAGAAGAGAGGAACTACGATACTCCCAAAAGTAATTGCTGAAGAATTTATACCCAAATTTAAATCATCTTTCTTATCACAAAGTGCATAAGCAGTGTCATAAGCAATAATCCAAAAAAAACACGAAAAAAATAATAAGAGGCTAATATTACTAATGTTATTTGTTTCAGCTGTAGACACCATAATTATCCCCCAGGAAAAAGCGAGTCCTAAAAAAATCTGAGGGACAGAAAAGAATCTTTTACTTAAAGGATAAATAGTCGCTAGGGCTAGACCAACCATAGCCATATAAGTGGTTAATAGATTCATGAAAATTAGTAGAGAGGCAGAAAGTAATACCAACAAAGTAAAAAGGCCCAAGGCTTCACCGGGTCTAATTTCTCCGCTAATCATAGGTCTATTTTTTGTTCTTTCTACTTTTCCATCAAAATCTCTATCAAAATAATCATTTATTACGCAGCCTGCTGATCTCATTAAAAATGTCCCAAGGATAAATAAAAATATTAAGCGTAAGTTTGGATTACCATTTGTCAGAATGAAAAAAGCACTGAGGGTAGGCCATAAAAGGAGTGCAGTACCAATTGGTTTATCTGCTCTCATTAATTTAATAAAGCTTAAAATTTTCTTTGTTTTGTACATCGGCAAATAATACTTGTCGAGAAGATTGATACTTTAGTCTAAGTTGCTAATAAAGTTGAGTTAGAATATCTTTTTTTGAAAAAGGAGTAAGCTTTGAAAAAGTGGGAATGCATTGTTTGTGGTCTGATTTATGATGAAGAGGAAGGCTGGCCAGATGATGGCATTGAGCCTGGAACAAAATGGGAAGATGTACCCGAAGATTGGATATGTCCAGATTGCGGAGTAGGCAAAGAAGATTTTGAGATGGTTGAAATAGGTTAATTAATGACTCTTACTTCTAGAATTATTCTTTCCATGCTCTTGGCCATGGCTGGTGGTATCTTGCTTAAATTGGTAAATGATGCAGGTTTATTAGGGAGTATAGGCCAATTAATTTTGATAAATTTTTTTACCGAAGGTTTATTGGATGTTGTAGGACAAATTTTCATAGCCTCTTTAAGATTAGTAATTGTTCCCCTTGTGTTCTTCTCTCTCGTTTGTGGCGTTGTTTCAATTTCTTCTACATCGAGAATAGGTACTATAAGTATCAAAACTTTATCTCTATATTTATTAACAACTGCAATAGCCATAACGATAGCACTTTCCTTCGCTCTTTTATTTCAACCCGGTGTAGGAATTGATCTAGCCTTGCCAACAACTTTCGCTTCAACTGAGGCACCATCTATAAAAGAAGTTTTAATCAATATTTTTCCGACAAATCCCATTGCTGCCATGGCTGAAGGAAATATGCTTCAAATTATTGTTTTCTCGCTCTTATTTGGAATTGCCTTAAAGAGTCTTGGATCTGCAGGTGAACCATTGAAAAATGCTTTTGAGTTAATAAATGATGTCATCTTGAGTTTGGTAAGGATGCTCATAGAACTTGCTCCTTATGGAATCTTTGCGTTACTTTTTTCACTATTTGCTGTTCAAGGATTCGGTATGATTGGGGATTTAGCAAAGTACTTCTTTTTGCTTGTCTTTGTTTTAATCTTCCATGCATTCATTACTTACGGCAGCTTATTGACTCTTCTAGCACGATTAAATCCTATTAAGTTTTTCATGAAAGTAAGATCGCTTGCAGTTTTTGCTTTTAGTACCTCATCAAGCAGCGCAACAATGCCTATAACCTTAGATACAGTAAAAAATAAAATAGGAGTTAACTCTTCAATTGGATCTTTTACGGTCCCTCTTGGTGCAACAATTAATATGGATGGAACCGCTATCATGCAAGGCATAGCTACAGTCTTCATTTCTCAAGCTTACAACATAGAACTTTCTATGGTCGATTACTTGATGGTTATTCTTACTGCAACTCTGGCATCTATAGGCACTGCTGGCGTTCCCGGAGTTGGCTTAATTATGCTTGCAATGGTTCTTGAACAGGTTGGTTTACCAGTAGAGGGCATTGCTCTAATAATAGGGGTTGACAGGTTGTTAGATATGACGAGAACTGCTGTCAATGTTACTGGAGACGCAATGGTTTCTAGTGTAGTTGCAGTCTCTGAGGATGAATTTGATATAGAAACTTTTCATTCTGAAAAATAATATTTTAATTAAACCTTTATACCGTTAGACTAAGCGCTTGGATTACAGATTCCAATTTTTTTGAGGAGAAATAATGTTAGAAAGTTATCTTGCTATACCACCAATGCTTGGTGTTTTGGGCTTACTAGTTGCTTTGGGTATATATCTAGTTGTTACCAGGTTTCCTGAAGGAGATGAGAGTGTAAAGAAAATAGGTGACCAAATACATCTTGGTGCTATGACCTTTATGAAGACCGAATATACCTACTTAAGCATTTTTGCATTAATAGTTATAGTTTTAGTATGGTTTTCTTTGGGTGAAGGAACAGCAATAGCTGTTTTCGCAGGAGCCTTATCTTCCTCTGTAGCCGGTTGGATAGGCATGTACTCTGCTACTAAAGCAAATGTAAGAACAGCAACAGCTGCTTCTGACTCAGGTGCTGAATCAGCTTTATCTGTAGCTTTTTATGGCGGTTCTATCATGGGTCTTTGTGTAGCTTCACTCGGTTTGATTGGTCTAGGAACGCTTTTTTATATATTAAGTGGTGATGCACATTCAATTGAAGGTTTTGCAATGGGTGCATCTATAGTGGCTCTATTTTCAAGAGTTGGTGGAGGGATTTATACCAAAAGTGCTGATGTTGGCGCAGATTTAGTTGGCAAAGTAGAAGCTGGGATTCCAGAAGACGATCCAAGAAATCCTGGAGTGATAGCTGATAATGTCGGAGATAACGTAGGTGATATAGCTGGTATGGGCTCAGATATTTTTGAATCCTATTGTGGTTCAATGGTGGCTTGTATAGCAATAGCTTCAACTTATCTTATAACCTCTGAATTTTCTCAAGCAGATAAAGAAGGAATGATGTTCTTACCTTTGGCATTGGCTTCAATAGGTTTGATAGCATCTATTTTAGGTATTGTGATTGTTAGACTTTTTTCTAAGTCTTCACCCGCAAATGCAATGAGATGGGGCACTATGGGTGCACCTTTTATTTTCATCGTAGCGGCTTATTTTTTAACTAATGTTTTAGTAGGAACTAATGGTTTTGATGTTTGGTTGGCTGTTGTTTGTGGTTCAGTAGGTGGAATAGCTATTGGGTTAATAACGGAATACTACACTGGTTCTAGCCCAGTAGTAAAGATTGCTGAGGCCGGCCAAACTGGCTCTGCGACCGTAATGATCACTGGACTCTCAGTGGGTATGCAATCTGTGGTCTTACCTATAGCTTGCATTATTCTCATTATTTATATTTCAACTGAATTAACAGGCCTTTATGGTGTTGGTATTGCTGCAGTCGGTATGTTGTCAACTGTAGGTATAACTATGGCTATAGATGCTTATGGACCTGTTGCAGATAATGCTGGAGGGATAGCAGAAATGGCAGGTATGCCTTCTGAGACTAGAGTAATTACAGACGAATTAGATGAGCAAGGTAACACTACCGCTGCCATTGGTAAGGGTTTCGCTATCGGAGCTGCTGCTTTAGCAGCATTAGCAATAATTTCGGCTTTTGTTGAAACAGTTTCTGCCAATAGGGCCGAGCCACTTCAACTTGTTTTATCTAATCCTACAGTATTAATAGGTATATTTATTGGAGGTGCTATACCTTTCTTAATAGCTTCAATTACTATGACAGCTGTTGGAGACGCAGCCTTTGAGATGATTAACGAAATTAGAAGGCAATTTAAAGAAATCCCAGGACTTTTAGAAGGTAATGCAGAGCCTGATACTGCGAAATGTGTAGATATTGCAACAGCAGCCGCACTTAAGAAAATGCTCCTACCCGGTGTTATTGCTGTTTCGGCACCACCTTTAGTTGGATTAGGAATTGGAGCTGAGGCTTTGGGTGGCTTGCTTGCAGGAGGTCTTCTAGTTTGTGTGCTTATGGCATTATTCATGGCAAATGCTGGGGGTGCTTGGGACAATGCTAAGAAGTATATTGAGAAAGGAAACCTTGGTGGTAAAGGAACTGATACTCATTCAGCAGCTGTTGTTGGTGATACTGTTGGAGACCCTTTTAAGGATACATCAGGTCCATCAATGAATATTCTGATTAATGTAATGGCAATTGTAAGTTTAGTAATTGCTCCTTTGCTTTAAATAAGAAGATCTTTTTGCATAGTCTTATGAGGTATGCCTGTATCAGAATGATATGGACATACCTCTTTATAGCCAAGATTTGAATAGAAACCTATTGCCTCTTCTCTTGCATTCAAAACCATAATTCCTGCCCCTTTAGAAGTAGCATATCTTTCCAATTTATCAACAATCTCTGAACCTATACCCCTTCTTTTAAACCTGCTATCTACGGCCATGTATCTTATTTGAGCTTCATTCTCAGAATTGAAATGCACTCTACCTGAAGCGATTACATTTTCTTTTTCATCTATTCCCATCAAATGAAAACTTTTATCTTCTATGGTATCTGCTAAAGATTCTTTTGACATGCCTAGGGGTTTTCGAAGTACTTCCCATCTAAATAAGAGATAGCTTTCCCATTCTTCAATACTTTCAGGAGATTTTATAGAGTAATTAGGCATATTAAGGCGTAAGATTCTACAATAGCTGTTATGGGAAAGCAGGATAATATTTATGAAAAAGGCAATTTAAGTGGTTTGCCTTTTACCTTCAATGAAGAGGTAACTGAAGTTTTTGAAGATATGATAAAAAGATCTGTTCCCGGCTATAAAACTAGTCTAAATATCATTGCCCATTATGCTAAAAAGTTTTATAAAACTGATACAAATTGTTATGACATTGGTTGCTCACTAGGGGCCTCTAGCTTTTCAATCCTTCAAGGTGCAAACAAAGCTAAAGTAATAGCGATTGATAAATCAGAGGCCATGATAGATGAGTGCGAGCGTATATTTAAAAACTATAAAAATCCTAGCTCATTAGTTTTCTTGAATGAAGATATTATGGAAAGCAATTTAAAGAATGCTTCTCTAATAGTTGTAAACTATCTCATTCAATTTTTGGACTTGGAAGAAAGAGATATTCTATTTAAAAAAATATTTAAAGCTTTAATCCCGAATGGAATTTTAATTTTGTCAGAGAAAGTTCATTATGAAAATAAGTTTGAGAATCAAAGAATTATCAATACACATCATCTATTTAAATCAGCAAATGGTTACTCCGATATAGAAATTTCCAGAAAACGAGATTCTCTGGAAGGGATTCTAAAGACGGAATGTGAAGAAGAACATATTTTAAGAGCAAGAAAAGTTGGTTTTATTAAGGCTGAGAAAATTTTATCTAATTTAAATTTCAGGACCTTTGTATTTTCAAAGTGAACATGTTTATTTCTAAAGAAGTAGAGGCATTGTATTACCGATATAAAGACAATCCATTTGGTAACAAGAAGGATAGAAGAATTGAAAGTTGGTTAGAAATCTTAAGTAGATTACCAAATATTCTAAATGCAGAAGTGGAATTAATTAATGAGATTAACATAAATTTCTATATTGAAGACAATGACGAAATAGAAAGCTTACTTTTGCAATTAATCCCGTGGCGGAAGGGGCCTTTTATAATAAATGATATATTTATTGATAGTGAATGGGACTCTGCAAAAAAATGGAAAAGATTTCAAAAACTTAATATTGACTTAGATGGTAAGTCCATTCTTGATGTGGGATCTGGTAATGGATACTATGCTTTTCGAATGCTGGGCATGGGTGCAGATAAAGTTCTTTGTTTAGAACCTAACCTGGTACATGTTGCACAATTCTATGCCATTAATCATTTCGTTGACTCTGAAAATATCAGGATGATACCTGAGCGTATAGAAGAGTCAGGATTAAAAAATTCTAAATTCGATGTAATATTTAGTATGGGCCTCTTGTATCACCAAAGAAATCCTCCTGAGCATCTGAATAACTTAAAAGATTTATTAGCAGATAATGGAAAGTTAGTTGTTGAAACAATTATCTCACCAAAAGAATGCGGCATAGCTCTAAAACCTTCGAATGGAAAATATGCATCAATGCCAAATGTTCATTTTGTCCATACTGATAATGGGTGCAAGTCCATTTTTAGAGATCTTAGTCTACAAGTTTACGCTGAGAGCGATCTAGCAGTAACAAATGACAAAGAGCAAAGGAGCACCAATTGGATGCCATTTAAATCATTTGAATCAGCTTTAAATCTGAAAAACAAATCTATCACCGTAGAGGGATACCCTGCACCTAAAAGAAAATTTTATGTATTAGGAAAAGCTTCTTAAGACTCAGAATAATCGACTCTATTGCCTATCCATCTATCAACAAGCATCTTAGCGAATCCCTGTTCATTCCTGCTTAGTTCAATAGCTTCTTCTTGAGCAGCTAACAATAGATTTGAGTCTCTTATCGGGTTTGCAATCTTCAGATCCATTAGACCAGACTGCCTGATACCATAAATATCTCCGGCTCCTCTTAATTCCAAATCTTTCTCTGCTATTTTGAAACCATCATTGGTCTCTTCCATAGTCTTTATTCTTTCTTCAGCAAGACCAGAAAGAGGTTCTTTATAGAGAAGCAGACAATGGGAATCAGTGTTAGCTTTTCTTCCCACTCGACCTCTTAATTGATGTAACTGAGATAATCCTAATCTCTCCGGATTTTCTATAATCATTAGCGTAGCCTCTGGTACGTCTACACCGACTTCAATAACTGTAGTACAAACTAAAAGTTGTATATCTCCATTCCTAAATTTTTCTATGACTGAATCTTTTTCATCTTTCTTAAGCCTGCCATGTACAAGCCCAACCTTAACTTTTGGTAACGAATTTGAGATCTCTTTGTATAGTTCTTCTGCTGACTGAGCTTCTAACTCTTCAGAATCTTCTATTAACGTACAAACCCAATAAGCTCTTTTCCCGGTTAAACAAACTTCTTCTACTCTTTTGATGACCTTTTCTCTAAGCGAATCAGGCCTCGATGATGTATGAACTGGATTTCTACCGGGTGGAAGCTCATCGATTATGGATGTTTCTAGAGAGCCGTAAACCGTCATTGCCAGAGTTCTAGGAATTGGGGTAGCAGTCATAATTAATTGATGTGGACTCTGATTTGTCTCTCCTCCTTTTTCTAACATTGAAAATCTCTGATGAACTCCAAACCTATGCTGCTCATCTATAACTGTTAAGCCAAGATTTTTAAATTTAATTCCTTGTTGGAATATCGCATGAGTTCCGATGAGGATATCTATATTACCTTTAACCAGCTCTCTAATTATTAGTATTTTATCTTTAGCTCTTGTAGATCCTGTCAGCAAACTAACTTTTATACCTAGAGACTTAAACCACTCTGAAAAAGAGGTAAAGTGTTGTTCAGCTAATATTTCAGTAGGACATAAAATTGCAGTTTGCCAATCATTGGATTTAGCATGAAGGGCAGCTAATGCTCCCACGATTGTCTTACCTGAACCTACATCACCTTGTAATAATCTCCTCATTGGAACCATGGCCAACATATCATCCTTAATCTCATCCCAAACTTTTCTTTGCGAATTTGTTAAAGCGAAAGGTAAAGAGTTAAAAAAATCTTTTTCATAGATTGAATTTTTTACCATTGATGGTCCTTTTCTTCCTTCAAGTTCATTCTTTAAAATACCTGCACATAGCATATGTGCAACTAGTTCCTCTTTTATCAGTTTTTGTTGAGCTGGATGTTTACCTTCAATTAATTCGTAAAGATTAGTTTCTACAGGCGGCTTATGAAGAAACTTTAAAGTTTCTAGAAGATTACCAAATTCAGAGTAATCTTTGTTTTGCGATTCTTCCTTCAGCAGATTGTTTTCATCACAGTAAATCAGTGAGCTCTCAATTATCTTTTTGAGTTTATTTTGTTGCATCCCAGAAGTTGTTGGGTAAACCGGCGTAAGATTCTTTTCAACTTCTATTGAATCTTCCTTGCCGAATACTTGATATTGAGGATGAATCATTTGTTTACCATTAGGCCCTGGAGTAATATTTCCATAACATCTAATCATTTTTCCTTTTTCTAAGGCTTTGTGTTGAGCCATTGCAAAATTGAACATTCTCATTGTCAATTTTCCAGTACCGTCATAAATCTCCGAAAAAAGCATCCTTCTCCCTCTAAAGACTACTGTGGATTTCATAATCTCACCTTCTATCAAAACTGGTGTTTGATAATTCGCTGAACTTATTGGAGTTATAAAACTTCTATCTTCATAACGAAAGGGAAGATGAAACGCGGCATCTGTAATATTAAATATCCCTAAATTATTGAGAGATGTTGCACTTTTTGGACCTACGCCCTTCAGTTCCTGGATTGAATGAAGATCTTTAGATTCTTCAGTCATTTATTTATATAGTCTTGGCTAGAATGGCTTCTACCTCAATAGAAGAGTCCAAGGGTAATCTTGCTACCTGAAGCGCGGCTCTTGCAGGATAAGGCTCTGTAAATATTTCTTTCATAATTTCATTTACTAAACTGAAGAGTGATAGATCATGAAGAGAGACATTGAGTTTAACAATATGATTCATATTTAGATCAGCTGCAGTACATAGAGCATCGATATTTTTAAAAACTTGTCGAATCTGATTTTCATCTCCTTCAACTAATTTCATGGTCTCGGGATCTAAGGGTATTTGCCCTGATAGAAATATCAAATTCTCAGTCTCTATTCCTTGAGAATATGGTCCAATTGCTGTCGGTGCTTTTTTAGAGCTAATTTTTTTTTTCATATTAGTGTAATGCTGCTGCTTGCCTCATCTCCCAATCATGTATTCTGGTTACAGAAACTACATTATTTACTGTTCTTATTTTTCTTAATATCTTGGAGAGATGTGTTCTATCTGATACTTCAAGATCAAGTATAAATTCATGTATCTCAGTATTTGTATCCATTGTTTGAATAGAAGCTATATTGGTCTCGAGGCCTGTAATTACAGCAGCTAAATTTGCTAGAAGACCTGGCTCATCTCTTGCAATTACTTTTATTTGAACTAAGAAGGACCTTCCGGAGGGTTTACCCCAATTTACAGGGAAGCACTGTTGAGGATCTTCTCTGACAGATAGGATGTTTTTGCACCTTTCTTGGTGTATGACGAGACCTCTTTCAGCAGTGAAATGACCAATAACAGAATCCCCGGGGATAGGTTTACAGCAGATCGCATAATTTACAATCAGACCCTCCGATCCGGTAATCTCAAGAGGCACAACTTCCTTGTGCTCAATGTCATCATCTTTTAAGAATCCTGTTATTTGTTGAGCCACAATATTACCTACTCTCTGACCTAATCCTATTTCCTCTAGTAGTTTGTTGAGACTTCTTACTCCGATATTTTTTAATACTTTACGAAGGTCATCCTTTTCTATTTCTCTTAACTTAATTCCCATATTCGTCAATGATTGATCAAGCAGCTTCTTTCCAAATTTCCTTGCTTCGGAGGTCTTTAAGTTACTTAGATAGTGACGAATGCTATTTCTGGCTCTTGGGGTTACTGCAAAATTTAACCAAGCAGGTGAAGTTTGAGGAACCTTCTCGGTAAGGATTTCAATTGTTTGACCACTTTCTAGAGGTACACTCAGAGGGGCGAGTCTTTTATTTATTCTGCATGCTCTACAATGATGGCCAATGTCTGTATGGACTGCATATGCGAAATCTATAGCAGTCGAGCCGCTAGACATTTCAATAATTTTACCTTGTGGAGTAAACACATATATTTCATCAGGAAAAATATCAGTTTTTATTGAATCAATGAACTCTTCGGTAGAATCATAATTTTCTCTCATCTCTAGAAGACCAGCTACCCATCTCCTTGCCCTTATCTGGGGATTAAAATCTGACTTATCACCTGATTTATATAGCCAGTGAGAAGCTATCCCATTTTCTGCCATATCATTCATTTCTTGTGTTTTTATTTGTACTTCCACGGGAAATCCTTTCAATCCGACTACACCCGTATGAAGGGACTGATATCCATTCGATTTGGGAATAGCTATATAGTCTTTAAAACGACCTTCCACTGGTTTGTATAAGTTATGAATATGGCCAATAGTGCGATAACAGTTTTCTGGAGTATCTACAATAATTTTTATGGCATATACATCCATAATCTCTTCAAAGGACCTGTGCCTTTCTTTCATTTTCCTATAAATACTATAGGTGTGCTTTTCTCTCCCTTCAACTAAAGCAGGGATACCTTGATCTAGAAGTCTCTTACTGAGTTCTTTTTGTATTTTATTTAGTATTCTTTTTTGACCGCCTCTATTCTTTTTAACGGCGGAGGTGAGCCTTTCATAACGCTTTGGATAAATAACCTTAAATGCCAAGTCTTCAAGTTCACGATATAAATTATTCATGCCAATCCGATGAGCAATTGGGGCATAAATTTCTAGTGTTTCTTTTGCTATCTTTATTTGCTTCTCTCTATTCAGATACATCAAAGTTCTCATATTGTGAAGCCTGTCTGCAAGTTTTACGACGATCACCCTAATGTCTTTAGACATTGCTAAAACCATTTTTTGGAGATTTTCTGCTTCAGCCTCAGTCCGATTAGATATTGAAAGCTTATCTAGTTTGCTGACCCCATCTACAAGGTTGGCAACATCCCTATTAAATTTTTTTTCTATAATGGCTTTTGGGATACCTGTATCTTCAATAACATCATGAAGCATAGCAGCTGATAGGCTATCTTCGTCCATCCTGAAAGAGCTCAAGATTGAAGCAACAGCTATTGGATGTGTTACGTATGGGTCTCCACTGGATCTAAACTGACCGGAATGAGCTTCACAAGCAAAGTTATAAGCTTTATTAACTTGTTTAACCTTTTTTGGATCTAAATAGTCTGACAGTTTCTTTGATAGGGCTCCAATTGATTCCATAATAATATTAATACAGAGATTAAGTATCCCTGTTTTTAGAGCTTATTGCGAATCTTTTTAGGTTTTTTATGATTGAGGTAGATCTTCGGCTGCAAGCTCATCGGAGAACTCTTGTTCTAAATCAGCAATATCAACTTTTAGCTCATTAATATTGTCTGTTGTAACGGTTCCAGCTTCAATCTCTCTTAATGCCATTACTGTAGGTTTATCGTCTTCCCACTCAAGAGTGGGACGTCTTCCACCAGTAGCCAGTTGTCTGGCTCTTTTAGCAGCAAGTATAATTAACTCGTATCTTGTACTGACTTTTTCTAAAGCTTCTTCTACTGTAATTCTAGCCATATTCTTAGTGTTTTAATATGCGGACGCGCATTTTAATGCAAACTTAAGCTTCAATCCAGTAATAGATCTAGAGAATTTTTGATAATTTCACTTCTTTCATTAGTTATCCCCTCTGATGTGAACATAAATTGTTTCAAATCTTCTAAAGCAGCATCAAATTCATTATTTACAATTACCTGATCAAAATCTTTTCCAATATTTACTTCATTTCTAGCCTCTTTAAGTCTTTTAGCTATCTCCGTTTTTGAATCTTGATCTCTAGATTCGAGTCTTTTGGTCAAATCCTTATAAGAAGGAGGAATTATGAATACAGTCTTTGCTTCAGGAAAAGCTTTTTTGACTTGTAATGCACCTTGAATATCAAGTTCAAGCAGTACATTTTCTTTTTTTGAAAGCACTGAAAGGACCCAGTCTTTAGGAGTGCCATAAAAATTACCAAACACTTCTGCATATTCCAGAAAATCATTATTTTTTACTTTTTCCTTGAAACTAATTTCTGATATGAAAAAATAAGAAACACCATCCTTTTCTTTCGGTCTTGCCTTCCTTGTTGTATAAGAAATTCCCAGATAGGTATTAGAGGCAACTGGGTCTTCAAGAACAGCCTGTATAAGAGAAGTCTTGCCGGTTCCAGACGGTGCCGATATAACAAATAATTTGCCCATGATTAAAAAAAGTTTATTGTAGGTGAAATACATTTAAAATATTTAAGTTTTTAGAATTTATGTTAAAAAATGAAACTCTTTTCTTTGAATTGGCTCTAAAGTCAAATGCACTTTTATTAGGTGATTTCATTTTAAAATCTGGAAAAAAAAGTCCATATTTCTTTGATGTTGGATCTTTTTTTAATCAAGGCTTCTTAGCTGAGGTATCAAATCTATATACCGAAGAAATCATTTCAAGCAAATTAGAGTTTGACGTAGTTTTTGGTCCTGCATATAAAGGTATACCTCTGGCTGCAGCCGTATCAGCGTCGTTAAGTACTAAGATTTCTAAACCTATTCCCTTTGCATTCAACAGAAAAGAAGCGAAAGTTCACGGAGAAGGCGGCAATATAGTAGGGGAGTTAAAGGATAAGAAAGTTTTAGTGGTTGATGATGTGCTTACCGCAGGTACTGCTCTTAAACAGTCACTAGAAATAATTACTCAAGAAGGCGGTAGTGCAATAGGTTGTTTAGTTGCGTTAGATAGAGAAGAAATCCTAGATGATTTATTGGCAAGAGATAAAATATTTCAAGATTTTAATATCTCTGTAACTTCTATAGCTAAAATTTCAAAACTTATAGAATTTTTAGAAAACTGTGAACGTCAAGGTGAAGCAGAAATTATAAAAAACTATCTTTTAGGTGCTTAAATGTTTACAGGAATTATTCAAGAAATCGGTATTATTTCTAACAAAGAAGAAACTGAATCAGGTGTAAGGCTTGAAGTTAAAGTTTCAAAAACTTTTCTTATTAAATTACAGAAGGGAGCCAGCATTTCTGTCAATGGTGTTTGTTTAACAGTCATCGAATTTGGAAACGATACCATTTCTTTTGATGTAATACCTGAAACCTTGAGAGTTACAAACATAGAATTTCTATCTGTTGACTCAAAAGTTAATCTTGAAAGATCTCTAAAGTTTGGCGATGAAGTGGGAGGTCATATTTTATCTGGGCATATCTCATGTAGAGCGCCTTCAAAGCTAATTAGTTCGGATGATGAAATTGAGCTTAAAGTAGAGTGTCCGAAGGAGTGGATAAATTACATTTTTCATAAGGGTTATATTGCTTTAAATGGCGCTAGCCTTACTGTTGCGAATAAAACAGATGATACTTTCTCGGTTTATTTAATTCCAGAGACATTAAATGCAACCAATCTTTCTGATATCAAAGATGGTGATTCATTAAATATTGAGGTAGATCAGACGACTTATGCTGCTGTGAAAGCTTCTGAGGCAAGATTTGAAGAAAACTAGCCTTGAAGATTCTCTTTAACTAGTTTGCTGACAATTCCCATATCAGCATTTCCTTGAATGTTGGTTTTTAAAAAGCCCATTACTTTTCCTATATCCTTAGGTTCTTTCGCATCAGTTTCTTTAATCGCCTCTATGACTAGTTTGTAGATGTCTTCCTCGCTCATTTGCTCTGGGAGAAAGTCTTGCAATATGACGATTTCCGACTCTTCTTTTTCCGCAAGATCATTTCTTTGAGCATTTAAAAATTGAGACATTGATTCCTTTCTTTGCTTTATCATTCTTTGAAGAATCTTAATTGAATCCTCGTTAGATAATTCAATTTTATTATCTATTTCTTCTTTTTTTAACTCAGACAGGGCCATCCTTAATGTAGATGTTCTATCTTTGTTTCTTTCTCTCATTGAGGATTTGACTGCCTCTTCTATGAGATGTCTTATTGAATCTGCCATAAGGCTATTGATTAAAATCTAGGAGGTCTTCCTAATCTATTTTTTCTTTGATTTTTTTGTTCTCTTTTAACAGCGGCAGCTTTCTTCCTCTTTAAAACAGATGTCGGTTTTTCATAGAATTCTCTTTTCCTGACTTCTGGGATGATACCTGCTTTTTCACATGCTCTCTTGAACTTCCTGAGCCCTACATCAAAAGATTCATTTGGTCTTATTTTTATTGATGGCATAAATAATCTCTTAAGAGGCCGCAATTCTATAGAACCATTTTTAATTTGGAAAGTGTTTCTTTTTTTTTATTTTCAACGAAAATGACTATCTTTAAGCTAATGAAAATACTTGGAATAGAAACCTCTTGCGATGAAACTGGTGTAGCCATATTCGATATGGAGACAAATAGTATTATTTCTGAGCAACTATATAGTCAGGCTTCTAAGCATGCCGAATATGGTGGTGTTGTTCCCGAATTGGCTTCAAGAGATCACCTTAAGAAATTAATCCCTCTTATAAATCTAGCTATTGAAAAATCTGGCCAAGATCTTAAGGCTATAGATGCAATTGCTTACACCGCTGGACCTGGCTTGAGAGGACCTCTATTGATAGGAGCTTCTACAGCTAAAGCGATTTCAATGTCTTTGAACAAACCCTGTATCGGTATACATCATATGGAGGCGCATCTATTAATTAATTTATTAGAAAATCCCGCTCCATCTTTTCCTTTCTTAACACTTTTAATTTCTGGTGGTCATTGTTTGTTGATCAATGCTAAGGCTCTGGGAGATTATGAGATTTTAGGGCAAACTTTAGATGATGCAGTTGGAGAAGCTTTCGACAAGGTGGCTAAGATTCTAAACCTAGGATATCCAGGTGGCCCTTTGATAGAGTCTCTAGCAAAAGAAGGAAATCTTGAATCATTTAATTTCCCCAGACCAATGACAAATAAGAAAAACTTTGATTTTAGTTTCAGCGGCTTAAAAACGGCGGTTTATTATGAATTTAAAAAAATAAAAGAAATAGATGCTTCCAAAAAAGCAGATTTGGCAGCTTCTTTTCAAGCTGCAGTTGCAGATACACTCTTAATAAAAACAAAGGAAGCAATGGAGGCAACTAACCTTGATGAATTAGTAATAGGTGGGGGCGTTGCATCTAATAAGTATATTCGTAGTAAGTTAATAGAAGGTTTGGAAGATAAAAAAATCTTTTTTCCGCCCATTAATAGATGCACAGATAATGGAGCTATGATTGCTTATGCCGGCAGCTTTTACATTAAAAACGCAAAAGAGAATCTTGATCTGGATATTAAGCCCAGATGGCCTCTATCAGAGATAACAAATGGATAAAGTTTTCATTAAAGGTTTGGAAGTCGAAGGAATCATTGGTATTTTTCAGTGGGAACGCGAGGTAAAACAAGTTATATCCGTAGATATAGAAATGGAATTTGATAATAAGTTAGCTGCTAAGTCAGATTCTATAGAAGATGCACTGAATTATAAGAAAGTAGGAAAGAGGGTCACGGCTTTCGTACAAAAGTCAAAATTTAAACTTGTTGAGTCACTTGCCGAGAATATAGCAAAGATAATTCTTAAAGAATTTCCTGTTGGAAAGGTTAAAGTAACTTTAAGCAAACCGGGAGCTCTAAGAGGATCTGAGTCTGTTGGAATAATTATTGAACGACCTTGACTGAAAAAGTATTCATAAGCATAGGTTCAAACCTAGATCCTGAGAAGAATATTGATAAGGTTAAGATTCATCTCGACAGCCATTTTGAAGTAACCTATTCAAGCATCTATAAAACTCCAGCAGAAGGCTTTCCTGGACAAGATTTTTTGAACTTGGTTTGTTCATTTGAGACAAATTTTGATCCTCTTGGATTAAGATCGTTTTTAAAAGAAATTGAAAAGAAAATGGGCAGAACGCCCAGTCAAAAGGGTATGTCGAGTAGAGTGATTGATTTAGATCTAATTCTTTATGGAAATTTGATAGAAAAAACAGACCAATTGGATATACCCAGCAAAGATATTGAGAAATACAACTTCGTGCTTGAACCTTTGTGTGAATTAGCGGGCGATGCTATTCATCCAGAACTAAAGATTTCTTTTAGAGAAATAAAAGATCAAATTATTTGATTATTTATTTTTCCCCCAGTTTTTTTGCTCTTTCAACCACTGATTCTTCGTCCGCTTTAAGGTTTTTGGCTGCCAAGAAAAGAAAAATGCTTGGGATGATAAGTATGATTAGTATAAGGGCCATAGACGTTTGCATTGCATCACCTGCTGTATAACCCTGAGTTTCAAACATATCACTAATTCTTCCCAGAGTATAAGGTCCAAGGGCAAGGCCTATCATACTTAAAGTGAGAATAAAAAAAGCTCCGGCCATGGCCCGCATTCTGGGTAATACTAAATTTGTAACGGTCGTTGCAGCACAACCCACATAGACAGAGCTACCAATGTGATATATGAAATTGAATATTAAAGAAATATTCTTCGATTCAGCATAAATCATGCCAAAACAGCCTACAAGAGTAATTAACACACCGCCTGCAAAAATTACATATAGTCTTCCCCCTACATATCTCTCGCGAAGCTTATCTCCAAAATAACCTCCTCCTATGACACCTATAAAAGAGCCAATTGCTGTAATAAGGCCAATAAGTGTTCCTATTTCTAATGCAGACATCCCATGATTATTTATGTAAAAAGAAGGAGTAAAAGCGGAGTAGGCATATCCTACAAAAGGTATACAAGGAAATGCCATAAAAGAATACAAGGCCGCCTTACTTTTAAACATCAACGTAAAAGCTACGACATCTCTTTTACTTAAGCTTTGTATCCATGTAGATACTAAATAGGCTCCAATTCCCCATGCGGTCCATTGAAGAAAGTCACCAGTAAGCTGATATAAAACATAGCATGAACCAAAGATAACAAAAGCAAGAAGTGCATTTATGGCAATTGCCTTTAAAGATTCTTTTTCACCAATAAGAGAAATAGGCGTTAACCCAATAAATTCTTTAAATGTATCTTTAAAAGGCTCCTTACTTGTCTCAGTGGCAATCCCTTCACTCATTCCTCTTACTGGCTCTTTTATAAAGAAAAAAGTGATTATCGATAATAAAATACCAGGAAGTCCCACTCCCATAAAAGCTGCTTGCCATCCTTTTAATCCAAAAGGGGCTAAAGTGTGATCGGGGTATGCAGAATTCCATGTATCAAGAATTGCTCCTCCAAGAAACAGACCAATTCCTGCTCCAATATACAATCCGCTGGAATAGATAGATAAAACCGTAGCTCTAACTTTTGGAGAGAAATAATCTGAAAGTAATGAGTATGCCGAGGGAGATGCACTGGACTCACCAATGCCTACGCCGAATCTGTAGATTGATAAACTTAGAAAAGATTTTGCTGTTCCTGAAAGGAATGTCATGAAGCTCCAAAAAGCCAGACCAATACTGATTAAGTTTTTTCTATTCCAAGAATCAGCTAATTTTCCCATCGGGATGCCTACAACTGAGTAAAAAACACCAAATGCTGTCCCAAATAAAAAACCTATATCGCTGTTAGAGATCCCTAAATCAGCTTTTATATCTTCGGCTAATATCGAAAGTATTTGTCTATCAATGAAATTAAAAATATAAACCAACACTAGAAGGCTTAAAGCAATTTTTGCGTGATAGCCTCCTACCTCAGAACTTTTATCTTCTGACAAAGTCTTTCCTTATTTAATTTACTTTATTCTTAAGTTTCTATGATTGCAGTTGCATTGCCAGTAATTACCGCAACATCATTCTGATTTGTTGTTTCAATCATTAGATCAACTACTTTAGACCCTTCTTCTTCACGGATTTCAATAATTGTGGCTTTTCCAGTCAGTGTATCACCGGGCCAAACTTGATTTGTGAATCTAACTCCGTATTTCTTTAACGCGCCGTCGCCAACATAATTTGTGAGCATTGTCCCAGTAAGTCCCATGGATAACATGCCATGTGCAAAAACACTGGGATATCCTGCTACTTGCGTTGTAAATATTTCATCGGTATGCAGAGGGTTATAATCACCTGAAGCTCCAGCATATTGAACTATTTGGGTTCTTTTTAAGTCCTCTACCAATATAGCTGTATGAGTATCCCCGACTTTTATTTCATTTTCTTTTAGCATCTGTTTCTCCTAACTATCTACGGCTCTTTCAGTTTGAACTCCAACACCTGTTGCAGTTATAACTAATTCACCATTTTGATTTCTGTATTCAGTTACACTTTCACTAAATTTTAATTTTCCAGCTCTTTTACTTTCTTTTTCCCATGTATTTCCTGGTTTGGTTGTAGCAGTTAAAACATCTCCAGCCTTCACAGGCAGATGATATTCAAAGTGTTGCTCAGCATGAAGACCCATAGCTGCACCACCTCCGCCACCACCCTTATCTTTTGAGGGCTTTGCCCCAGATGCTTCTTTACCTGAACCAAACCAACCTTCACCGCCTATCTTAGGCCTAAGAAAGTAGTCAGGATCAAACTGCGCACTAGATTGTGCAAATGTGGGTGGAGCAATTATTCCCCCTAATTCTGTTTCTTTAGCGTAATCCTCATCATGATAAATTGGGTTTGCATCTCCTACCGATCTTGCAAACATCATGATATGACTAGCCTCTACTAAAAATTTCTCAATCGCCATATTCCTCTCCTATAAAAAATTCTTTTTTACTAAATCCCATGCTTTATCAGACAAGTTCCTTACTCCGCTAGCTCTCTCGGCAGCATTTTCGTGAGCGGCTGTCCCATCTCTTACTCTACCTAATATGCCTTGTAAAATACCAGCTAATTTAAACAAATTATATGCAGAATATAGATCCCATTCTTCAGTTAAATCTACATTGATTTTTTCTGAATACATTTTTACGTAATCATCAATCACAGGAATACCCTGATTTCTACAATAATCTTTATCAGCTAATTTTGGGTTCATTATGTATTGAAGGCAGTGATAATTAAAGTCAGCACAAGGATCGCCCAAAGTTGAAAGCTCCCAATCCAGTATAGCAATTACATTTGGATCATTTTTCCCTATCATGACATTCGTTAAACTATAGTCCCCATGAACAATTCCAGTTCTTTTTTCTGAGGGTAAATTCTTGGGTAACCATTCGATTAGACAATTCATCGAGTCAATATTTTCAGTTTCAGAATCAACATATTGTTTTGACCATCTAGAAACTTGGCGACCAACATAATTCCCAGGTTTTCCAAAATCCTCCAAACCAATCTCACTAGGGTTTACTAAATGTAGTTTAGCCATAGAATCATTCATAGATTTGTAAACGCCTAAAGCCTCATCCTTATCACTATCTTCCATTGCTGCATCCCATAAAACTCTTCCATCTTTAAATTCCATTAAGTAGAATGCAGTACCAATCACATCATCATCTTCACAAAGAGCGTAGCTTTTTGGCACAGGAACATCAGTTTTATTAAGACCAGTAATAACTTTATATTCTCTATCCACTGCATGAGCAGATTTTAATAATTTACCAGGAGGTTTACGTCTTAGAACATAGGATTGGTTCGGCGTTATTACTTTGTAAGTTGGATTAGATTGACCACCTTTAAATTCTTCTAATTTAATATTTCCTTCAAAACCTTCTATATTTTCATACATGAAATCTTGAAGTTTAGAGACATCAAACTGATGTCTCTCCAGAACTTCCATTGTTCCAGTATTTTCGTCAGTCTCGTGCAATTCATTCCCCATAACTCAATAATAAGATAGATGTAAAAATGATAAAAGAAAAAATTTATCTAGTTTATGGATCGACCACCATCAACTTTTATCACCTGACCCGTTATATATTCTGCCTCGGATAAAAAGACTGCCAAAGATGAAATATCCTCTGGACAGCCAATCCTCCCTAAGGGGACTTTTGCTAATCTTTGCTTTTGTTGATCTTCACTCAAGTCTTCATCCTCAGGCCATAGTATCGCTCCGGGAGATATTGCATTTACCCTTATATCTGGGGCTAACTCCTTTGCTAAAGACTTAGTAATACCTTCCAAAGCAGATTTGGCACCCGAGTACAGACTGAAATTTTTTATACCACTTGGAGCTAATGTGTCAGAAATATTTATGATGCATCCCTTGCCTTTTTTTAAGAAGGGCAGAAGGGCTTGGGTCAAGAATAACGGAGTTGTTGCGTTAGTGGCCATTAAGTTATTCCACTCGTCCATTGATGCATCTTCTATTGGAGTAGGGTAGAAACTAGATGCATTATTTATTAAAACTGATAGCTCGTCAGTTATTTCAGACAAGCCTTGAGTCAATTTTTTAATTGAAGATTCCTCATCAAAATCTGCCTGTAAAGTGAAACAAGAGTCTTTTCTAATTTTGTTTAAAGTTTTCTTAATCTCATTCGCTTCTGATTCAGAGGAATTGTAGTGGAATATGATATTGAAACCTTCATTGTGGAAATGTTGACAAGTACTCTTCCCAATTCTTTTTGCACCACCAGTAAGGAAGATAAATTTTTGTTTCATAATTTATCTAAATAATTTTTAACGGCAGCTAATCTATCTGTATTTAATTTTTTTGCAATCAACTTACCTTCTCTTAATGTTTTATCAACGCTGACATCACTGAGTAGATCATAAATTTCTATCCATTTTTCGGGCTTTAATGATGATTCAATTATATATGAGGAAGCTTTTGAAGCTTTATAGAATCTTTCGGGCTTTCTTAACAAGTCACATTTATTTACTAGATCCATCAAAGATTCAGGGGATACCTTTTTACCAGAAAATAAATTTATCTGACTACAGATTTCAGATATTTCGCTGAACTCTTTGGGAGCATTAAAAGAGTTATTTATTTTCTCTATATTCTCATTTTCTGAAACCGAAACGGACCACTTTATAGTGTGATCTTGATTGTCTGATGATGTCTTTTCTAGAGCATTTAGATTGAGATCTATAGGTTGGCAAATTTTTTCTAGGGCACCTACCTTTAAAAGAATAGAAAAATATTCCTCAGGATTGCTTGTAGATAGAGCTTTATATGTTTCCGACCAGACTCTCTCTTTGCTTAGAGTCTCTATTTCTCCTGAAGAGCTAATTTTTTTCATTTGTTCTAATGTATTATTTTCTATTTTAAAATCTAAGAATTTGAGCTTAGAAGCAAATCTTGCAACTCTTAGGACTCTCAAAGGATCCTCATCAAAAGAAGTAGAGACACTTTTGAGTAATTTATTTTTAATATCCTCCATCCCGCCGTATGGATCAATTAAATTACCATCTTTATCCTCTGCTATCGCGTTGATTGTCAGGTCTCGTCTCAGCAAATCTTCTTCCAACGTTACAGAAGTATCAAATTTAAATTCAAAACCTTTATGTCCTAGGGCCGTCTTTCGTTCTTGCCTTGCAAGCGCATATTCTTCCTTAGTTTTGGGATGTAAGAAAACGGGAAAATCTTTACCAATTTTTTTATATCCCTTATCAATTAGCTCACTTTCAGAGGCACCTACAACAACCCAGTCTCTTTCTTGAACCTCTATATTCAATAGGGCATCTCTAACTGCCCCGCCAACTAAAAAAATATTCATATAACTAATTTAGCTTATCACAGCTAAAGGTTGCTCTATCTTCTAGCCTTATCGCTGTTAACTTATTGCCCCATGCACAACCTGTATCTAGGGCCGTTATGTTATCTTTCCCAGTAACACCATTTAATGCCGCCCAATGCCCAAAAAGTATGTGCGTATTTTCTTCTAAAATTTTAAGCTTATATTCAAACCAAGGTTTTAAATTATTGGGAGCTGTTTCAACCTTCCCTTTGTAATCCAATTCAAGGGACCCGTCGGCGTTATAAAATCTCATTCTCGTTAAAAAATTAATATTTAACCTCAATACTTCTTCATCTTTTTTACATTTATCTGGATGATCAGGTTTATTTCCGAATATTTTTTTAAGAAAATTACGGTAGTCATTACTTGCAAGATTCGAACTAAGCTTATTTGAATGACTAACCAACTCTTTTTTTGTCCAATGAGGTGGGATACCGGCATGGGTCATTACAAATTCTTTTTCACCTTCTTTTGTATCAATTGTCTTAATGAAGTGAAAGGGAAGCGATCTTAACCAATCAATTAAAAAGTTATCTTTTGAGCTATATAAAATATCTTGGAATGTATCATTTTTGCTTATATCTCTGATTGAGTTTTGCACTGCAATTAAGTGGAGATCATGATTTCCTAGGACAATATGGCATCTTTCCCTTATAGAATAAAGAAACTGAAGACAGTTCAGAGATTCAGAACCTCTGTTTACTAGATCACCACAAAACCACAATGAATCTTCAGTTTTATTAAATGAGATTTTTTTTAACAGGCATTGCAACTCACCATAGCAACCTTGCAAATCACCAATAGCATAATTTGACATCAGATGAGAGCTCCAGAAATTTTTACATAATCTTCAACTGATATATTTTCTGGTCTACATTTTCTATCTATACCTAAGTCATCTAGTTCTTCAGAAGATATAATTTTTTCAAGAGATTTTCCAACCATCTTTCTTTTATGCATAAAAGCAATACGCGTTACTTCTTGTAATCTTATTGCAACTGGATCATCTATACTTCTTCCCGCAATAGGATTAAATTTTATAAAGACACTCTCCACTTTCGGTTTTGGTGAAAAGCTTTCAGGCGAGATTAAAAAACAATACTCTGGCTTCGTTAGGTATTGAGTAATAACTGTGATTCTCCCAAAGTCTTTATTATCATTTTTAGCAATAAGCCTCTCTCCAAATTCCTTTTGTAACATAAAGTGCATATCATAAAAATTACCTAAATATTTAAAACTCCAAAACATGATAGGCGTAGATAAGTTATATGGTAAGTTTCCAACGACTCTTACTTTACTTGTAAAAATTTCTATAGGATTAAAATCTAATATGCTTTTGTTATGAACATAGAAATTTTTTTCGTCTTCTAATTTCTTTAGTTTGTAAGATAATTCCTTATCTATTTCAACTGCATGAGTGGTATCTACTCTACGCGCAAGTTGTTGAGTAATTGCTCCTTTGCCTGGTCCTATTTCTAAAAAAATATCTTTGGAATCTGGATTGATAAACTGAAGTATTTGGTTTGTAACAGCTGGATCAATTAGAAAATTCTGCCCTAAACTTTTTTTAGCTTTTGGCATTTTTAGATCTTTTGCTCATTGAGTATGCCATTTCTGTTGCTGCAAGAAGACTTGATTCATCAGCTTGACCAGTTCCAGTCTTATCATATGCAGTTCCATGATCCACAGAGGTGCGTATGAATGGTAGTCCTAAAGTGATATTAACGGTCTCACCGAATCCCATAGTTTTAATTACTGGAAGTCCTTGATCATGGAACATTGCAAGAAAAGCATCTGCCTTTTGAGTATTATCTAATTCAACAAAGGCTGTATCTGCAGAAACTGGGCCTATTATTTCTAGACCTTGCTCTCTTAATTTGTCCAAAGTAGGGCCAATAATATCTTTTTCTTCCGTACCCAAATAACCTCCATCTCCGGCATGAGGATTCAAGCCGAGCACTTTGATAATTGGATTTTCTAATTTCCAGTGATTTTTCAGAGACTGATTAATTATAGATATCGCGTTGATTAGAAGATTTTCATTTATATGAGAGGGAACTTCACTGAGAGGTAGATGAGTTGTAGCTAATGCTATCTTGATTTTCTCATTAGCTAACATCATTACAACATGCTTGGTATTACCAAGACTTGCTAGTTCTTCAGTATGGCCAGTAAATGATACGCCTCCTTCATTCATTAATTTTTTATTTATTGGACACGTTACTAATGCATTGAATTCCTTTGAAATGGTTTTTTTAACTGACTCTTCGAAAATAGACATTATGTATTTAGCAGTGCTTGATTCAGGAATACCTGGTTTTACTTCCGAACTTATAGGTCTATCTACTACCCATAAAGATTCATCAGTTAGAGAATTTGAATCTTCACCATTGTATTTCTTTATATCAACCTTAATCTTGATTTCATCAGCTCTTTCTTTCAAGAGATCTATATTTCCAAAAATTACTGGTCTATAGGCTAGTGATTTCTTCTGACCAAAAGCTTTAATGCAGATATCGGGACCTATACCAGCTGGATCTCCAGAAGAGACAGCAATTTTGGTCATGAGGTTAGTTTTATATCTACATAAGCCTCTGCTCTTAGCTCTATCAGAGTACTTTGTAGTTCTTGATCAAATTTTCTTTTAAAAATTATTTGATAGGCCCTATTTTTTTGTTCTTCTTGACTTACGTCCTCATTTCTTCGATCCATGACCTCAATGATATGCCATCCAAAAGAAGACTTAACAGGTTCGGATAGCTGGCCTATTTCAGTTGCATTCAAAGTCATTTCAAATGCAGGATCATAATCTCCAGGATTACTCCAACCCAACTCACCCCCATCCATTTTTGACCCAGGATCTTCAGAGAATTGTCGGGCAAGTTGTTTAAAATCTTCTCCTTCTTTTAATCTGTTGTAGATATCATTGATTAGCATTTTAGTTTGATTCTCTGTTCTTATTTCAGAGGGCTGGACAAGAATATGTCTTGCTAGAGTTTGATCTAGGAACTTAACAGTATTTCCTCTTTTCTCAGTTAATTTAAGTATGTGGAACCCAGCTCCACTCCTTACTGGTTGCGCTACTTCTCCAACTGTTAGTCCTGTTACTACTTCAGCAAAAAGACTTGGTAATTCTGCAGAAGTTCTCCAGCCGAGGAAACCGCCCTCCAGAGCCTTTTGTCCTGCAGAGTAAGATGCGGCAAGCTTTTCAAAACTTTCTCCGCTTTCAAGTCTTTCTAATAATGAAATTGCTTCGTTTTCAATTGTTTCTATTTCTATTTCAGATAAACCACTTTTAACAGGCAAGAGGATATGCTGAACATTATATTGCTCAGCTAGCTGAGTTCTGCCTTCTTCAGAATTGATAAAATTTTCAAGTTCCTGTTCAGAAATATCTATCTTTGCACCAACTTTACCTCTTTGCACTCTTTGGATTATTAGTTCTTTCTTTATAGTATCCCTGAAAGATTTATAAGAAGTTCCTTCCGCCTCTAGCTTCAGTCTGAATTCTTCCAAACTGAGATTATTTTGTGATGAAACTCTGGAAAGAGTTTGATTTAGCTCTGAATCACTAATTTTTATGCCGGCCCTGTCCGCAAGCTGAAGCTGTATTTCTTCAATGATTAATCTATCTAAAACTTGCTCTTCCAGGAGGTTTAAAGGAGGTAGTTCGGCTTTATCATTTTTTAATCTTACAAGTATCTCTTCAACTCTAGAATTTAGTTGAGATTCCATTATCACTCCTGAATCTACAACAGCTACGACTCTATCGATCAGCTCAATTTTCGTATAAGTATTTGTAGACACCAGAAAACCAAGCAAGATAAAGACTGTCCTTTTCTTAATTGAAATCATGATTAAAAGTATTTTTGTTAGATCCATATTTACTATTGTCTTCTTTTTTTTAGTTGTTGCAATTACTGAAATCGTCTAGAGCTCAAAACTTCTGATATCCTCTTTCCAAATCTACCTAATTCAGTTAGCTCAAAAAATAAATAAATATTATCTCTTTCCCTTTCGGAAAAAGGTCTATTTTCAATTAAATTAATATCTTCTTTATTCATTCCAAAAAAAGCATAGTAATTTTGATCAAGCCATTTTCTTTTCATTAAGCCTAATTTTAAGCAACAATTAGCATACTCTATGCCATAGGATAGATCTCTTGAATAATTTTTTTCATAATCCCTGGAGACTTTTCCAAAGGCTAAAAATTTATTTGAAAGTTCCCACTGAGAAATTAGTTCAATTTCATTTATTGGCAATCCATCATCAGACCAACCACCTATTAAATTAAGATATTTTGGTTCTCTCTTATAAGTAGATCTTATTTGTATGTTTTTTCTTTCTTCTCTTTCATAAACGATTCCTAAACTTCCTCTAGATATTTTTTCCAAGTCAGAATCAAACGCTAATGAACTATTGATTTTCAGATGACTTGATATGTCGGCTTTGAACTCAGTAACAATAGAAGATTTTTTGGAAATCTTATTATTCAGACTATTTTCTTTATCACGAAAGAATGCTCTTCCTAAAGAGAAATATCTTTCATCACCAGTACTGGCGTTATAGAAATTATGTTCAAAACCAAGAATTAATCTATTCTGCTCTAAAAAAAAATCTGAACCAGAGTACCAGTTCCTTTTGAACAAAGTATCAAAGTTTAAATTTTCAAGTTTTGAATCTATCCCTTTCTCGTAATTATTTTCTCCATCAATGTAAACATACTTAAATATCGGAGTAAGACTATGGAATTCATTTTTCGATTTCTTTTCCATATAAATTCTATAACTAAGTTCAGCCCAGTTGTATGAGTTATCAACAGGATCCAATTTAGTTCGGTACTCTGTTTCTCTTCTTCCGACCTTGAATGAAGTGAGAGAAGATCTATTTCCCTTTTCAAATAATAATGAGGGTTCGATGTATATTCTCTTTATATCTGCCTCTTTTTCTAATGGATTAAATTCTTCATCAAATGAAAATTTCGCATAGTCGGTTACTAACCTTGCGGACACACCAAAGATATTTCCTTGATATTCAACATTTAAGCGAGGTTGAGTTTTATATTCGTTGGCAGAAAAAGGATTTAAATTATGAAATTGCTTCAAACTACCTATTATTTTCAAATTTTTTGTATTGAGGGCGACGTTGAGATTTCTTTTCAAGAAATCCTTTTGTTGAGTTCCTAAGATATCGTCATTTAAGTCTTCAAAGTATAGGTCATCGCTTACGTGTTCAGTACCAATGCTGAGGTATAAGTTAGAACCTAAATTTGTTTGACTGTATACTTTTGTTGCCCATCTTTTTTTATTTTCTCCAGTTTGATCTTGAAATCTTCTATCATTGATAAAATATGAGAATGCTATAAGGCCCTCAGAATCTTGAGTAAGAAACCTTCCTTCGGAACTGATCCCGGATCCTCTTTTTTCTATATATCGTGGTGAGATTGTTAGATCATAGTTTGGAGCTAAACTAAAAAAGTAAGGCACTGATAGATCTAGTCCATCTTTGCCTTGTTTAATAGATGGTGCTAAAAACCCAGAGAATTTTTCTTTTCCTATTGCTGTCCTCGCATAAGGCAAATAAAAGATTGGTACCTCATTAACTTCAATTGTCACGTCTTTAATAACAGCATTCTTTCTATCTTCAAGAACAATTATTCTCTTGGAATTTAAATTCCAAGATAGGTCTTCCTTTTTGCAACTTGTAATTGAAATATTTAATAATTCAATATCGCCATTAAACTTGAAATTTATAAATTGAGCTTCGCCAAATCCTCTTTCCATAAAGTTATAACTAGAGCTTGAGATGTAGAACTCATTATCAATAAAATCAGCTTCCATGTTTTGAGCTTCAATAGAAAGGTTTTTAGACAACGCCTTGATATTTCCCTCAAGCTGTATGGTTTGGTTTTCACGGTCATAAATGGCTTTATCTGACCATAATTGAACAATATCAGTTTTAATAACAACATTGCCCGTTAAACTAAGAATTTCCTGATCTAAGGATTCTATAACTTCGGCGTCAATAGAATTTATCCTTAGAGTTTTGTCTTCATTTCCCTTCAAGAAGTTTGAAAAAAAAATCATAGAAGAAATGATTATCAATAAAATAAAGGAGTACTTTTTAGACATAGCACAAATTAGAGTATTTTTGGCAGTGATTGTTCCATAAACTTATTCAGATCATAAAGGAAGACCTCTTCAGATTACTATAATATTATGACAGAGATGAAAGATGACTTGTTAAATTGGGCCTTAATGCAAGGATCAAGTTTAGGATTTAAAGATATTGAAAGCTTGCAGCCTCTTAGAGAGCAAGCAAGTCTGAGGAATTATTTCAGATTTCAGACCGATACAGGAACAAAAATAGGCATGATATCTGAGCCTAATTCCAAACAAAATGAACTATTTGAGATTCATTCCAATTTTCTGAGAAAAAATGGCATTAGAGTACCCAAAGTTGAAGCTTTTGATCATCTTAAAGGCTTTATGATTTTAGAGGATTTTGGTGACAAAGTCGTTCAACTGGAAATTAATGAAGAAAACAAAGAATTCCTTTTTAAAAAATCATTACAAAAAATCCATCAACTTCAAGAAATTAAACCACCTGATGATCTTCTCAAGCTTACGCCGAAGATGTTGAAACAGCAAATGTATCTTTTTGAAGATTGGTTTTTGACGAGTTTTCTAGAATTAGATTATTCTACTAATGATAAAAAAATGCTAAATGATAGTTGGGACTTGATAGTTAAAGAGTGTTCACAACAATCACATGTAATATGTCATTTTGATTTCGAATTCCGAAATCTCATGCTTTTAGAAAAAAATGAAATTGGAATATTAGATTTCCAAGATTTATGCTTTGGACCTTATGCTATAGATCTTGTGTCTATTTTAAAAGATATAGAAAACCCCTTGAGTCATGAAGATTTACTAAATTATCTTAAATTCTATAAGGAAGGTATCAAGGGCAACAAATTAGAAGAGTTAAAACTCTCAGATCTTGAAAAGGATTTAGATTTTGCTGGCTTCCAACGTCAGTTTAGGATTTTAGGAACACTATCTAGGTTACACCTTAGAGATAAAAAATCTTTTAGACTTAAGGATTTAAAACAGACTCTAAAATATCTTCAAACAGATTTAGAAAAATATCCTGCTTCGAAAGAATTGGCTACTTTCTTAACAGAAAAAGTTGAACCAAAACTTATTAAAATTTTAAGAAATAATCCATGAAAGCATTTTTACTTGCAGCCGGGAAGGGCAAAAGACTTCTTCCATTCACAGAGGATAACCCTAAGCCATTGGTAAAAGTTGGCGGAGTTTCCTTGATTGAAAGGATTATTAAGATTTTAAAAAATACCAATATTCAAGAAATTGTTATTAATCTTCACCATCGAGGTGAAAAGATTGTGAACTTACTAGGAGATGGCTCAGATTATGGGCTCAAGATTTCCTATTCCCTGGAAAAAGAACTTTTGGGCACGGGTGGTGGGATACAAAATGCTATTCATCACTTCGAGGAACCTTTTTTTGTTCTTAGTTCAGATATATGGACAGATTTTGATTTTAATAATTTAGAGCTTAAGGATGATTTTTTGGCGCATATGATTCTTATTCCTAATCCTGAGAGCAATCCAAAAGGAGATGTTTCGCTTATTAATGGTTATGTTAGGTCTGACCTAGAAGAAAATAAATATACTTTTTCCGGAATAATGATTATTTCACCAGATTTGTTTAGTTTATCCGAGACGGGACCTATGGAACTTTGGAATGATATTCTAAAACCAGCTTCCTCAAATAATCTTGTTTCAGGTGAGATATTTAAGGGAAGATACGAGAATCTCAATACACTAGAAGATGTTGAAAGATTAGACGGTTTACTGAGCGAGGAGTAAACTTGCACCCTCATGACAACTAAAGACTACATAATCGCGCCTTCTATTTTATCAGCGGACTTTGCTCGCCTGGGAGAAGAATCTAAGAGCGTTTTAAATTCTGGTGCTGACTGGATTCATTTTGATGTTATGGACAATCATTATGTGCCCAATCTAACTATTGGGCCTATGGTATGTAAGGCACTGCGGGATTATGGAATTAAAGCGCCTATAGACACTCATTTGATGGTCAAACCAGTGGATAGTTTAATAGAGAGTTTTGCAAAAGCAGGATCAACTTATATCACTTTTCACCCTGAAGCTACTGATCATATAGATAGGTCAATAGAACTTATCAAAAGCCATGATTGTAAAGCTGGTTTAGTCTTAAATCCTGCAACTCCAGTTAGTTTAATTGAGGAGTCAATCGATAAATTAGATATGATTCTGCTAATGTCCGTTAACCCCGGTTTTGGAGGACAAAAATTTATTGATTCTGTACTTACGAAAGTCACAAAAGTAAGAGATACGATCGATAAGAAAAATTTAGATATAAGGCTTGAGGTTGATGGTGGAATTAACTTAGAAAATATTGCTTCTGTAGCTGAAGCAGGTGCCGATACTTTTGTTGCTGGATCAGCTATTTTTAATCAAGAAGATTATTCTAAGATAATCAAACAAATGAGATCCTCTTTAGAAGCTCTCTAAAATAGTGGATATACAAAAAAAAATTCCAATTTCTCGCGAAATCCTAGTCGATATGGAGACCCCTCTTAGTGTCTACAGGAAATTAGCTAACTGTTCTTATAGTTATTTGTTTGAGTCGGTTGAAGGCGGAGATAAGTGGGCAAGATACTCCCTTATCGGCTTAAAAGCCAGGAGATTAATAAAGGTTGTAAAAAATGAAGTTGTAATTCTTCAAGATGGAAAGCAAATTGAGACCATAACAATAGATGATCCCTTAGATTATTTAGACCAGCTACAGAAAAGCTTCACTCTTGAAGAAGATACAAATTTACCAAAGTTCAATGGCGGTCTTGTCGGTTATTTTTCATATGATTGTGTCAGATACATTGAAAAGAAATTGATCGAATCTGTTCCTCCAGATTCCTTAGGGACACCAGATGCATTATTTATGGTCTCTGAAGAAGTTGCTGTATTTGATAATTTAAAGAATAAACTTCATTTAATTATATTAATTGATAGAGAAGATGATCGAGATATTGCGGAGAGACGATTAGATGAGTTAGAGGAAAAGCTTAAAGAGCCTCTTATATTTGAAGATTTCAAGAAACCTGAAAAAACTATAAATGAATCTGATTTCACATCTGGATTTGGTGAATATGAATTTAAAAAATCAGTAGAGAAAGCAAAAAAATACATCGAAGAGGGAGACATCATGCAAGTGGTTTGTTCGCAGCGTATGTCAATTCCTTTTACTGCCGATCCGGTTGCGTTATATAGATCTATAAGGCAATTAAATCCATCACCTTATATGTATTATTTAAACTTGCATGATTTTCATATAGTGGGATCCTCTCCAGAAATCTTAGCAAGACTTGAAGATAATAAGGTTACGGTAAGACCAATTGCCGGCACTAGAAGAAGAGGTAAAGATGATGCAGATGATATAGCTATGGAAAAAGATATGGTTAATGACCCTAAAGAAATTGCGGAACATCTCATGTTAATCGATTTAGGAAGAAATGATGTAGGACGAATTGCTAAACCTGGAACTGTAAATGTTACTGAACAATTCGGGATAGAAAGATACAGTCACGTTATGCATATGGTTTCTAATGTTGAAGCTGAATTGGAAGACGGCTTGTCTGCCATTGATTTATTTAAGGCTACTTTTCCAGCAGGAACCGTATCAGGTGCTCCTAAAATCAGAGCTATGGAGATCATCGATGAATTCGAGCCTGTGAAAAGAGGTATTTACGGTGGAGCAATAGGATACCTTTCTTGGCAGGGTAATATGGATATGGCAATTGCAATCAGGACAGCAGTCATTAAAGACGAAGTACTCTATATTCAGGCAGGAGGAGGCTGGGTTGCAGACTCAGTTCCGGATCTAGAATGGAAAGAGTCACTAAATAAAGGTCGAGCTATTTTCAAAGCTGCAGAAATGGTACAGGAAAAACTAGAAGGTTGAGATATGTTACTGATGATCGATAACTATGATTCTTTTACATACAACCTTGTTCAATACTTTTACGAAATGTCACAGGAAGTAGAGGTACATAGGAATGATGCAATAAGCGTTCAGGAAATTAAAAATAAATCTCCAGATTATATTGTTATATCTCCTGGCCCCTGTACCCCAAAAGAAGCTGGAATATCGGTTGAAGTGATCAAAAAATTTTCAGGTAAAGTACCCATTTTAGGTGTTTGCTTAGGCCATCAATCCATTGGTGCTGCTTATGGTGCAAATATAATAAAAGCTAATGAGATTATGCACGGCAAGCTTTCGAAAATTAGTCATAATGGAAAAGGTATATTCTCTTCAGTAGAAAAAGACTTTCTCGCTACAAGATACCATTCCCTTGTTATTGAAGAATCATCACTTTCAAAAGAATTTGATATCACGGCTAGATCTGAAGACGGGACCATAATGGCCATTCAACATAATTCAGAACCAATCACCGGAATACAGTTTCATCCTGAATCCATCGCGACTGAACACGGCAAATCTCTTCTTAAGAACTTTTTGGATACTTACTAGATATGAATATACAGGAAGGAATAAGCAAAGTAGTCTCAAATCAAGATCTTCAAAAACAAGAAATGTCTTCTGTTATGTTTGAGATATTAGAAGGTAAGGCTACTGATGCTCAAATCGGTGCTTTTTTAATAGCTTTATCGATGAAAGGAGAAACGGTTGAAGAAGTAATTGGCGCAGTTGAAGTAATGAGAGAACTTTCTTTAAAAGTCAAAACTGATTTAACTCACCTAGTAGATACTTGCGGTACAGGAGGATCGGGAATTGGTATTTTTAATGTATCAACAGCTTCTGCATTTGTTGCAAGTCAATGTGGAGCAAAAGTCGCAAAACATGGCAATAGGTCAGCGACGAGGAGCAGCGGTAGCGCTGATCTTCTTGAACAAGCAGGTGTTCCTCTTGCACTTAAACCTACTGAAGTAGCAGATTGTATAAAAAATATCGGCTTAGGATTCATGTTTGCTCCAGCCCATCATAGTGCTATGAAGCATGTTGTTGGTCCTAGGAAAGAAATTGCTCAAAAGAGTATTTTCAATGTCCTTGGGCCCTTGACTAATCCCGCATCTGCTAAAAGACAAGTTATGGGTGTTTATGATAAGAAGTGGATGAAGCCCATTACAAATGTATTAAAGGAATTGGGAAGTGAACATACCATGATTGTTCACTCTAAAGATGGCTTGGATGAGATAAGTATCGCCTCTCCAACCTTGGTTGTAGAGATGAAAGATGGAGATATCTCTGAGTATACTATTAACCCAGAAGATTTTAATTTTACAACTTCTTCGCTTAATGGATTACAAGTGAATTCTCCAGAAGAAAGTCTTAATCTCGTAAAATTAGGGCTAGCTGATAAACATCCAGAAGCTTCTTCTATGATCTCGATGGCAGCTGGTGCTGCACTATATGTTTCTGAAGTATCAAGCTCATTGGAGGCGGGTATTAGATTAGCTAATGAATGTGTAAAAGATGGCGGTGGGATTGAAAAACTTAATCAATTAGTTGAATACTCCTCTAAATTCTAATGGCAAGCTACCTTGACGAAATTATAAAAGATAAACACTCAGTAGTAGCTGAGGAAGAGAGAAGAGAAAGCTTAGAAGATATCAAATCTAAGATTTTAGATTTGCCTCCAAGACGAGGATTTATTCAATCTATCCAGCAAAGAAATAATAAAGGCCTTGTATCTGTAATTGCAGAGATAAAAAAGGCTTCTCCTAGCAAAGGTGTGATCAGAGAGAACTTCTCACCTGAAACTATCGCTAAACAATATGAGGAAAATAATGCCACTTGTCTGAGCATACTGACTGACAAAAAATTCTTTCATGGCTCTTTAGAGTATCTCAAGAAGATAAGGTCTAAAGTAGAGATTCCTCTTTTAAGAAAAGATTTTATTATTAATGAGTATCAGATTTATCAGAGCAAATTATATGGTGCAGATTGTATTTTATTAATCGTATCTGCTTTATCAGATAGTCAACTTAAGGAGTTTAAAAATATTGCTAAAAGTCTAGATCTAGATGTTTTGGTGGAGATTCATAACCAAGCTGAACTGGAACGTATTCAACCAATAGATTTTCCATTTATTGGCATTAATAATCGGAATTTGAGTACTTTTGAAGTAGACCTTAAAACTACCAAAGAATTATCTCTAAATTTAAAAGACAAACTAATCGTCTCTGAAAGTGGAATAAAGACAAGAGAAGATATAGACCAAATACTCAATTACGATGTTTTAAACTTTCTAGTCGGGGAGTCTTTTATGAGAGCAGAAAATCCAGGAACTGAACTAAGAAAGCTTTTTTTCTCCCCAGAATAAACTGGAAATACAAAAAAAAGCAAAGCCAAGATAATATCTGGGCTTTGAACTTTGTTTCTTTATTTAGAAGAAAAGATTAATTCTTCTAGTGAGAGCTAGTCTCTAGGTTTGGCTTCGTTTACTCTTAAATCTCTACCACCAAAATCATTTCCGTCAAGCGCTTCAATTGCTGCTTGACCTGCTTCTTTTGATTCCATCTCTACAAATCCGAAACCTTTCGATCTACCTGAGTGACCTTCAGTGATTATCCTGACTGCGTTGACGTTTCCGTATTGAGCAAAATGAGCTTCTAATTCTTCCTCAGATGTACTCCAGGGAATATTTCCAACGTATATATTCATATTATCCTTTTCAAAAAACATAGCATAATTGCTACGCGCGCAACTATACCTGTGTAGATTTAATTAGCAATGGGTAATTTAAAAATAATTTTTTACTAAACATAATAACTGGATTTAGTCATTATTTTAGCAATGCCAGCCATTAGTTTTTTTACATTATCAGGTAACTCAACAGCACCTGATTGTAGAGCTTCTTCGCTATGATGTGCTTCGTCAATGGCCATTTGTTCTAGAATTGAAGCAGTCCTTGCGTCGCTAGCTGGAATCCTATCCATATGACTTTTCAGATGCTTAACAACTTGCTCTTCTGTTTCATGGACAAAACCTAAACTCCATTTATCTCCAGCCATGCCAGCAATTGCCCCCATAGTGAAAGATAGTCCATACCAGATAGGATTGAAAATACTTGGTTTCTCATCAAGTTCTTCAAGTCTTTTATTGCACCATGCCAAATGATCAAGTTCCTCTTCAGCCGCTTCATCCATTTTTTCTCTAGTGCCATCAAGTCTAGCCGTTAGGGCCTGGCCTCTATATAAGCCTTGAGCAGAAACTTCACCAGCATGATTTATTCTCATCAGGCTTGCAGAAATACTTCTTTCAAGTTCATTCAAAGAGTCTTTATCAATGTTTTGTGCAGGATACTGCCTCGATTCTTTCTGGTAGTTATGTGTAGAAAACTTCAAACCTTTATCGATCTCAGTGATAAATTTATCTATTAAGCTCATTTTTCTTTTTCTCTATCTATTGCTCTGTAACCTATATCTTTTCTGTAAAAAGCATCTTCATATGCAATTTCAGATATCGCATTATAAACTTTTTTTTGAGCAGATTGAATTGAAGAGCCCAGTGCAGTGACGCACATTACCCTTCCTCCATTTGAAGTTAAGCTATCTTCTTGGAATCTAGTACCGGCATGGAAAACCTTAAGATCATTTTTTTCTGAAGGGATGTTTTTAATCTTTTTATTTATTTCATACTTTGAAGGATATCCCTCTGCAGCAATCACCACTCCTAGAGATTTTTTTTCATCCCACTCAAGCGTTTCATTACTAAGATCACTTTCACATGCTTTAAAACAAAGGTCAGCTAGATCCGATTTGAGTCTCATCATTATGGGTTGCGTCTCAGGATCACCAAAACGGCAATTAAATTCGAGTACTTTTAGATTTTTATCTTGATCTATCATCATCCCGGCATATAAAAAACCAACATACTTATATCCCTCTTCTCGCAAACCATTTAGCGTAGGATAAATTACATCTTGCATGATTTTCTCATGGACAATGCTATCAACTACTGGTGCTGGAGAATATGCACCCATACCACCGGTATTTGGTCCTCTATCCTTTTCATCTCTTGCTTTGTGATCTTGTGAAGAAGGAAACGGAATAGCATTAATCCCATCGGTCATTACGATAAAACTCGCTTCTTCTCCGTTTAGGAACTCCTCTATTACAATTTTTCTTCCGGCTTCTCCAAAAATTTCAGATTCTAGCGCCAGATCTATTGCTTCTTTGGCCTCATCAATATTATTTGCAATTGTTACACCTTTTCCAGCAGCTAGACCATCAGCTTTTATTACAATAGGGCATCCTTTTTCTCTTACATAGTCGATTGCTTTAATGGAGTCGGTGAACGAGGAATATTCTGCCGTAGGGATATTATATTTTCTAAGGAAATCCTTCATGAACTCCTTTGACCCTTCAAGTTGTGCGGCTCCTTTTGATGGCCCAAAACACCTTAATCCTGATTCTTCGAATTTATCAGTTATTCCATTGACCAAAGGATTTTCGGGTCCAATGACAGTCAAGTCGATTTGTTTATTGATGGCAAACTGTACCAATTCTTCAATATCATCAGCTTGTATATCAATATTGATAATAGAATTTTCCAATTCTGTTCCCCCATTTCCAGGAGCAACAAAAATTTTTTTAACCAAGGGGCTTTTAGATATTTTCCACGATAGAGCGTGTTCTCTTCCACCTGACCCAACTATCAAGACCTTCATTTATCAATGTCTAAAGTGTCTCACGCCGGTGAATAGCATGGCCATACCCGCTTCATTAGCAGCATCAATTACTTCTTGATCGCGCATCGAACCTCCTGGCTGGATGACAGATGTGATCCCTATTTTAGCTGCGGCATCAATTCCATCTCTGAAAGGAAAGAAAGCATCAGACGCCATAGAGCATCCTTGTGTTTCAAAACCTCTTTCTTCCGCCTTAGAGGCTGCTATCTCTGCACTATCAATCCTACTCATTTGTCCGGCACCTATGCCAATTGTTTGATAATCTTTTGTATACACAATGGCATTTGATTTAACAAACTTACATACTTTCCAAGCGAAAAGACAGTTGTCTATTTCGTCTTTACTTGGTTTACGGCTAGATACTAATTCTAGATCTGCACTCGTGATAACCGCTGAGTCATTATCTTGGATTAATAATCCACCATTAACACTCAATATTTTTGGTTCTTTTGTAGGTTCACCCAATTCCTCTGTATCTAAAAGTCTGACATTTTCTTTTTTAGATAGGATTTCACGTGCCTGATGATCTACTCCTGGAGCAATAATTACCTCCACAAACTGATTTTCAATAATTTTTTTAGTGGTAGATTGATCAAGAGAGCGATTAAAAGCTATTATTCCGCCAAACGCTGATGTTTCATCTGAAGCAAAAGCTTTTTCATATGCTTCTTTAATATTAGACCCAAGTGCTATTCCACAAGGATTGGCATGTTTTACTATAACGCAAGCCGGTTCAGAAAAAACTTTCACACATTCGTAGGCAGCATCTGTATCCGCAATATTATTGTAGGAAAGTTCTTTGCCTTGTATCTGTTTGGCAGATGAGACGTTATTTCCCTTGGACTGACTTGTATTGACGTAGAAGGCTGCAGATTGATGCGGATTCTCACCATATCTTAGTTCTTGTTTAAGTTGATATCTGCCAAACAAATGCCCCGGTTTCGTTTTTTGTTTGTGGTTGAGGTAATCCGAGATAGCTGAATCATAATTTGCTGTATGGCTAAATGCTTTAGCCGCTAAATTTCTTCTAGTATCTAAAGTAAGTGACCCCTCATTATCTTTAATCTCTTGAAGTATCCTTTCATAATCATTTGGCTCCACTACCACGCCCACATATAAATTATTTTTTGCGGCTGACCTAACCATACTAGGTCCACCGATATCAATATTTTCAATTGCAGTCTCTAGAGTAGTATTTTCTTTTGCGATGGTTTCAATAAATGGATAAAGATTTACAATTACTAAGTCGATTGCTTTTATCTCATTTTCTAACATGACTTGCTGATCGATATCTCTTCTGGCAAGTATTCCTCCGTGCACTTTGGGATGAAGGGTTTTAACTCTCCCATCCATCATTTCAGGAAATCCAGTATGTTTAGAAATATCTATTGCTTTGATTCCGGCATCTAATAGGGTTTTTAGAGTACCTCCTGTAGAAATAATTTCTATCCCAAAATCATTAGATAAAGATGAACAAAAATCTACGATGCCTTCTTTATCAGACACACTTACTAAAGCTCTTTTAATCTTTGGGTTGGCAGTTTGAGCCATCTATAGTTTAGAGTAGATTATGTTCCTTTAGTTTAGTTCTAAGGGTACCTCTATTTATGCCTAATATCTTACTGGCCTTTGATTGATTATCACCACACTGCTTCATTACTATCTCTAGCAGAGGAAGTTCAACTTCTTTTAAAACCATATTGTAAATATCAGTAGGATTTTCGCCGTCTAACTGCTCGAAATACTTGTGCATACTTTTGGAAACTTGATGACTTAACTGCTTGCCTTCACCGTTGAATTTCTTTTTCTTGTTCTTTGTCACTTTACTAAATTTTCGTCATCTTTATTTACTGAAGGGATTAAGAATAATACCCAACATATTTTTTCTTTCAAGGAGTTTAGTGAAATATTGAACACTTTTTTTACGATGCCTTAAAAATAGATTTGATGATTTAATATACCCTTCAATGAGTAATAACGAATATACAAGAACATTTCTAGATCTTCCCTATATTGAAGGGGAAGTTATATCACTATATAAAAAAGATTTTCATCATGAACTTAATGTTCTTAGGAAAAGAGCTGGGGATAGGTTTACAGTTTTCGATGGGAAGGGGAGCTCGGCTTTAGCTGAGATTCTAGATATTGAAAAGAAAATTCTTAAGATTTTAATCATAGAAAATTATCCACTATCTAATAGACATGGAATTCAAATTAATTTAGGTCAGTCTCTGATAAAGAATGATCCTTTTAACTTAACAGTCCAAAAAGCTACAGAATTAGGTGTTGGGAGCTTTTCGCCCTTGTTGACTGAAAGAGTCACAGTAAATAGAACAAATGTTAATTTAGAAAAAAGAATAGAAAAATGGAATCAAATAGCTAGAGGAGCATGCGCGCAATGTGGCGAGAATTGGATTCCCGAAATAACTAAGCCTCTTAAGATCGAGGATTGGTCTTTGGGAATCAACTCAGATATTAAGATAGTTCTCTATCCAGATGCAGAAATAATGTTGTCAGAAATAGAAATAAAAGATTCTATTTCAATCGCTATTGGTCCTGAGGGTGATTTCACTCAGAAGGAGATTGGGGGTTTGAAAGAGGTAGGTTTTATTCCTGTTACTATAGGATCACGTATTTTAAGAGCAGAAACTGCAGCAATATCAGTTATAAGTGCTTTAAGATATGCTGCAAAAGAATTTTAATTCAGGAGTCAGACTAAAGATGAAGCTAGGTGTTGTTATGGATCCCATCGAGACTATTAATTTTAAAAAAGATAGTACTTTAGCGATGATGATAGAAGCTCAAAGAAAAGGTCATGAAATCATTTATATCACTCCTGATTCTTTATTCATTGATTCGGGTATTCCCTATGCAAGTTCCAATAAATTAGAGGTTAGAAATAATCCCTCTGACTGGTTTACCAAAGAAGAGGAAATAATAATTGAACTTAGCGAACTAGATTCAATTTTAATGAGGCAAGATCCTCCTTTTAATTCAGGATATATTTACAACACTTACGTTTTAGAAATGGCTGAAAGACAAGGAGTTAATATCTTTAATAATCCTAGAAGCTTGAGAGACTGTAATGAGAAGGTTTACGCCTCCGAATTTCCTCAATGTTGCACTAGGCACCTTGTTACAAGCCGAAAAGATTTTCTAACCGATTTTGTACTGGAAAATAAAGATACTGTCATTAAGCCATTAGACGGAATGGGTGGAGCTTCTATTTTTAGAGTGAAGTCTAATGATCCAAATTTAAATGTCATTTTAGAAACAATAACTGATCAATTCACTGAAAAGGTCATGATCCAAGAATTCATACCTGAAATATCTGAAGGAGATAAACGTATTCTCATTGTGAATGGAAAACCCATGAATGCTTCAATTGCTAGAGTGCCTGCAGAAGGTGAGCTTCGAGGTAATTTAGCTGCAGGCGCTTCTGCGGTTGCAAAGTCTCTATCAGAAAGAGACTTGTGGATATGTGAAGAACTAGGCCCATCATTAGTGAAAAAAGGACTTTTATTAGTAGGTCTTGATATTATTGGAGATTATTTAACAGAGATAAATGTAACAAGTCCAACATGCTTTAAGGAATACAAAGAGCTTTGTGATATTGACGTAGCCGAAATTTTTATTGAATCGGTAGAAGAATTTTCTAAATGAGCAAAGATTCTCCTAGAGTGATAATGGCTTTTGATTTTGGTACTAAAAATATTGGTATTGCGATAGGACAAGAAATAACTGAAACAGCATCGACATTTTACTCTATTCATGCAAATGACGGCTTACCTGATTGGGTAGAATTAGATATGATCGTCAAAGAATGGAATCCTGATCTATTTGTTGTAGGCGATCCACTAAATATGGATGGAACTAGGAGCAAGATTCAAGATTCATCCGATAAATTTTCTACTGTTCTCAGCAAAAGATATGATATCAGTATAGAAAAAACCGATGAGAGATTATCCAGTAGAGAGGCTAAAGAAAGGTTAGAAAATATCCAGATGGGAATAAAAGATTCAAGAAATAAACATAGTATTTCTGCACAAATTATTTTGGAAGATTGGTTTAGGGGCAAGTATTAATGTCAGGTTCTATACCAAAAGACTTCATTAGAGAAATCGTAGACATGACTGATATTGTTTCTCTAGTGGAATCCTTTTTACCCCTGAAAAAGAAAGGTAAAGACCATTTTGGTCAATGTCCTTTTTGTGATGATGGAAAAAATCCCTCATTCAGTGTCAGTGACCAGAAACAATTTTATTATTGTTTTAAGTGCAGAGCTACAGGGAATGTGATTGGTTTTTTACAGTCCTATCAAGGATATGATTTTATCGAATCCATAGAGGCATTGGCAGCTAGAGCTGGTGTGGAAGTTCCCTATGAAAATAACCAGTCATTTACAAGTGAAAAAGACCCCTTATACGCTGCATTAGAAATGGCAATGGAGATTTTTGAAAAGAATCTATCAGATTCTAAGGATTCGGAACATGTTCGAAATTACATACTTAACAATAGAAAGATTTCGAGTGAAGTCTGTAGAAAATTTTCTTTAGGATATGCTAGTAATTCATGGGATGCACTATCTAAAGAAATGCTAAATAAAGGCATAAAAGAAGAAGTTCTAATCAAAGCAGGTTTATCAAAAAAAAATAAAGATGAAAAGTTATTTGATTTCTTTAGGGATAGGTTGATGTTTCCAATAAAAGATCGGAAAGGCAGAGTGGTTGGTTTTGGTGGCAGAGTCATGAATCCCGAGGATCAACCAAAATATTTAAATACGGGAGAAACCCCAGTTTTTCAGAAAAATAGAGAACTTTATGGATTTTATGAGGCCTTAGAATTTAGAAAAGACATAAAAGAAATTTTTGTAGTCGAAGGTTATATGGATTCTATAGCTATGTATGAACATGGCATGACAAATTCAGTTGCCACACTAGGAATTGCAACGAACAGATTTCACATTCAAAAGCTATTACAAATAGTGAACGAAATAATTTTTTGCTTTGACGGTGATGATGCCGGAAGAGGAGCTGCATGGGGTGCTCTTAAAAATGTCTTACCAGCTGTAACCGATGGTAAAACGATAAAATTTTTATTTCTACCTGAAGGAGAGGATCCTGCTAGTTTGTTAGAAAAAAATTCTGTTGAGGAATTGAAAGCAAAATCTAATAATGCAACATTATTATCTGAATATTTTATAGATAGATTAACCATGGCATCTGAAGTCACTTCACTAGAACAGAAAGCTTCACTGGCCTCTAAAGCTATGGAATTACTTTCTGGCATGCAAGAAAGTTCGATTAAGAAATTATTGGAAGGCGAGGTTTCTAAGCTAACAGGTTTAGAAATTAAAGATATCAAAACTCATAGCAAAAAAATAAGTTATCCCAGACGTGAAATCAAAAATTCAAAAGCTGATCTTGGAGAAGATAGAATAAGTTATGACTCTACCTTATTGGGATCTAAAATTTTATCTTTAGTTCTAACTTATCCCTACTTGGCTAATCAGATCAATAATCTTGAAAAGTTTAGTGACTTTCATGAGCCTGAAGTTCGGCTGATGATAACAGTAGTGTCATTTTTTAAACAAAATCCTGATGTAGGTATTTCTGATCTCTTAAGCACGCTGGATAAGGAATCAGCTTCTTTCATAGGTGCATTGATTTCAACACACGATGCTATAGATGAGCAAAATGCTATTGATTATTTGAATGACTGTATATCGAAATTGAGGAAATCGGATTCCATAACAAGAATAATCGAACTAAAAGAAATATTTGAAACAGGAAAATTATCCGAGGATGAGACTTTTGAGCTTCAACAACATTTGTTGACTAATCTTCATCGACTTGAAGAGCCAGAGAAGAATCTATTAAGAGAACTTAGTCAAAAAGCTAATTAAATTAAAAGTGAGGCATTTTGTGGAAAAAACTAATATAATTGCCCACCCTGAAAATTTGTTATGGCAAGAAAAGCAAAAAATCCACCCGTTGAGTCAAAAGAAAAAGAAGTAGAGGCTGTTGAAGCCTCTGATGAAGCCCTTTTTGGAGAAGAAGACTTAGAAAACTCAGGGCTTAGAGAACTTGTAGATAAAGGAAAAGATCAAGGTTTTCTTACCTACGAGGACATAAACTCCATGCTACCTGAAGATATATCCGATCCTGATCAGGTTGAAGAGACTATTCAGATGTTGATGGACATTGGTATAGAAGTTCTTGAATCAAATAATTCTGCTGGTGATGACAATTCTGAGGCCGCCCCAGAAACTATTGCAGATACCAGAACTACATTGACTACTGTTGAGTCAGAGGTAGGAAGGACAACTGATCCTGTTCGTCTCTATATGAGAGAAATGGGAACAGTAGATCTCCTTACGAGGGAAGGTGAAATAGCAATAGCCAAAAGAATTGAAGAAGGCGCACGAGAACTATTGCAGGCATGTTGTTTCTACCCGGGTATTGTCGATAGAATTTTAGATGAATATCAAGAGGTTGTAGCAGGAGATAGAAGGTTATCGGAAGTATTAGTCGGATTTATGGATATAGAAGAGGGTATTCCGCCACCTGCTTTAGCTCAAAAGAAAGAGAAAGAAGAGAAGGGTGATTCTGATGAAGATGAAGCCTCAGGTCCTGATCCAGTTGAAGTCAAGAAACGCTTTAGCTCACTTAAAAGGCAATTCAATAAAACGAATAAAGCTTGTGCCAGAACAAGAACAAGTAAAGCAGCTATTCAAGAACAAGAAAAATTAGGTGAAATTTTTCAATTTCTTAAATTATCTCCCACTCAATTCGAAATTATAGCTGATCCCGCAAGAGACGCTCTTGAAATTATTAGAGAAGTTGAAAAATATCTTTTTACCATCTATGTAAAGAGGGGGAAGATGCCAAGAAAAGAATTTATCCAAGATTATGCTGGAAATGAAGCTAACGCTTCTTGGTCTGAAAAGATGGCTAAATCGAGAAAACCTTGGGCAAAAGAAGTAAAAGAAAATTTGGCTGAGATCGTGAGGTTACAAAATAAGCTTTCTAAACTCGAGAAAATTATTCAATTACCTATCAGTGAAATTAAAGATATAAATAGAAAGATGTCTATAGGAGAAGCGAAAATACGTAGAGCTAAGAAAGACATGGTAGAAGCGAATCTTAGACTGGTAATTTCTATAGCCAAAAAATACACCAATAGAGGGCTCCAATTTTTAGATCTTATTCAAGAAGGTAATATTGGCCTCATGAAAGCAGTGGATAAATTTGAGTACAGAAGAGGCTATAAATTTTCTACTTATGCCACCTGGTGGATCCGTCAGGCAATTACTCGTTCGATCGCTGATCAGGCAAGAACTATTCGTATACCGGTACATATGATAGAAACTATCAACAAACTTAATCGTGTTTCACGTCAGATGGTTCAAGAAATGGGAAGGGAACCAACCCCTGAAGAACTGGGTGAACGTATGGATCTTCCAGAAGATAAAGTTAGAAGAGTATTAAAAATAGCCAAAGAGCCGATTTCAACCGAGACCCCAATCGGAGATGAAGAAGATACAACCTTAGGTGATTTTATTGAAGATACTTCTATCGATGCACCTGATATAGCGGCTATAGAAGAAAATCTTGAAGGTGCTACTGATGATATATTAGGCAGCCTTACAGCAAGAGAAGCTAAGGTTTTGAGGATGAGATTTGGTATTGGAATGAATACTGATCATACTCTGGAAGAAGTCGGTAAGCAGTTTGATGTAACTCGAGAGAGAATTAGACAAATAGAAGCTAAAGCATTGAGAAAATTAAGACACCCAACTAGATCCTCTCACTTGAAAGGTTTCCTAGACGAATAAGGGCCTGTAGCTCAGTTGGTTAGAGCAGTGGACTCATAATCCATTGGTCGGAGGTTCGAGTCCTCCCGGGCCCACCACATAAGAGAATCTATCAGAAATATCCCAGTAATTACTTAAAATATTTTGATTTAATATTCGTTCAAATTAAGATTTAGCCTTTTCAAAAAGGTAATGTGAAACAAAAAACTCATTCCCTTTATTCATTCCGAAAAAAACTTCGCAAGTAAGAAAAAATACTCTCCATCTATTGAACCAAATTATAGGTTCATCGTAATGATCTCTGAAAATATCCATTATTTCTTTTTTATTTCTGTAAAGATTTTCAAGCCACCCCTTTGAAGTTCTAGAGTAATGATTACCATTAACATCCCACTGATTTACCAAGGTTAGATTTTCATTAAAGTAACTAAAAATATCTCTACTTGGCATTATTCCCCCCAAAAAGAAATATTTAGTCATCCAGTCAAGATCATTTTTAACTTCATAAAAATAAGCTACTTCTTTATTACAAAAAATATGGATAAATAACTTTCCATCCTCCAAAAGAAGATTACTCAAAGAGGCTAGTATTGATTGATAATTCCTGAGATGTTCAAACATTTCAATAGAAAGAATACGATCAAATTTCTTATTTAAAGTCAGTTCATTTACATCCATCTTAAGAGCATTTATATTCTTTAGATTTCTTGTTTCTGCCTGATTATTAATAAAATTAATTTGATCTATTGAATTACTTAGCGAAGTTATTTTTGACTCAGGAAATTTTGCTGCAACGTATAACGAAAAACTACCCCATCCACAACCAAGATCTAAGATTTCTTGACCATTTTTTATACCGGCTCGATCAATATACAAATCCAACATTTTTACTTCAGCTTCATCTAAACTTACTCTGTCATTAAATAATGAGCATGAATATTTCAATCTCTTTCCAAGAACTTTTTTAAAAAATTCTGGAGGTACCTCATAGTGTTGTTCGTTTGCATCAACTGTTTTTTCCGCAACGTCTCCATCTGATAGTAATTTGATTACTTTTTCCTTATTCTTGCCGATACCTGGTTCCGCAAGCCTTCTCTTAGATAAATAAAGAGCGGCTTTTTTTATTATAAAATCTGGAACAAATCCTTTTTCTGTTAAATGTAATATTATTTTTGTCATTTATTTTCCAATAAATATTGTGAAACAGAGATTCTTTCATTTAAGAACCCGCCTCTACAATAAGCAAGATACATATCCCAAGTATTCTTAAATTTTTTATCGAAGTTTAAAGTTTCGATTTGCTGCCAGTATTTTTGAAAATTGTCGAACCATGTCTCTAATGTTTTTGCATAAGATTGGGAAAAATCTATTTGGATTTCTGATTTGAGTTCATTTTTTTCGGCAAGATTATGAATTATTTGATTACTGGCAAGCATACCTCCAGGAAAAATATATGTCTGAATAAAATCAGGATTATTTTTATAGTATTCAAATAAATGATCTCCAATAGTTATAGTTTGGATAGCTGCTTTACCATCTTTTTTTAATAATGATTTAATTTTGGAGAAAAATGTATCCCAATATTGCGATCCAACAGCCTCGAACATCTCAATCGATACAATAGCATCATATTTTCCCGAAACTTTTCTATAATCTATAAGCTCTATCTCAGGGTTTTCTTTAATTTTTTGAAGCCTAGTTTTTGCAAACTCAAGTTGGCTTGGTGATATTGTTATTCCCTTAACATCAAAACCCTTTTTGGTTGCATATTCTAGGAATCCTCCCCAGCCACATCCAATTTCGAGTATTTTCGATCCCTCTTTTAAGTCCAGTAAATCCAAGATTGATTGATATTTATTATTTTGAGCTTCACAAAGGCTTTTTGTATCTTGATAAAATATTCCTGAAGAATAAGTCATAGTGTTATCCAGCCAAAGACTAAAAAAGTCATTACCTAGATCATAGTGTGCTTCAATATTTTTCCTACTTCCTTTGATAGTATTTTTATTAAGGAAGTGATTAATTCTTGCGAAGATATTAAAAAAAAGTATTCCATTTGAGATTTTTGAAAGCGCATTTAAATTTTTAGGAAGATAATCCATCAATTCCATTAATTTATCTGTTTGCCAATAATTTTTCATATATCCTTCAGTCAGTCCTAAAGCACCCCGTCTTAGAATAAGCCATACACCAAGCCATGAGTTAAAACGAATTTCTAGAGAGTCTAGATTATCTCCTAATTGAATTTTTTTCTCATTTGGAAGAACTAAAGAAAGATTTTCTTTTTCTAATTTTCCGATATTTTTATTTAAAAAATTTTGAATAACTTTAGTCAGCATATCCGTTACTTCCATGTGGAAAAACTTTGAATCTTTTCAACCAAAGAATGAATGCTTGTATATGAATTCTTAGAAGCACAAGTAGAGAACTTGAAATCAATCCTATATAAAACCTAAATTTTCTTAGGCCTTTAGCTTGAATAATTGATCCCCTAATATTTGTGACTATTTCTGCTTTTTTTTCTTTATTAAATTGATTTATTTTTATTTCAAAAGGATCACTAGATAGATTAAATTTATAAAATCCAGATTTTTCCGCAAATGGCGAAACGTACATATTTTTCTTCACTTCCATCCAGATATTTTGAGAAATCGTATCTCCTTTGTTCTCAATGACATACATTTGTTTTTCATGGAAAGTATTTTCAACCTCTGCAGTAAAAAATTTACAACCTTCATCAGTTTCTAAAAACCAAAAACATACGGGATTGAAAGATTTAATAAAACCTATGTTTGGAGTTCTCAATAAGTTAATACGACATGCATCAGAATTAATATTATTTTCTTTAATAAATAATCTCATTTTCTTAATAACTTTCTCTGACATATCAGAGTATTTTTTTTCGAAACTCAAAATTTTTGAGTGCGCATATAGAAAACTTTCTGAATTGAAATCATAGACCTCTTCAATGAAAGCTGATTTATATGTATATTTAAACTCGTGCTTGTTAGAGCCCACTCTTTTGTGAAATACAGTACCATCAAAGAATTTCAATCTTGTATTATTCATTAAAATTTTTTAACATTTCAGCCGTTGATTTTATCCCATCTTCATGGAATCCGTACCCCAGATGCGCACCAACAAAATATGTATTATTTTCCCCTTGGATAGATTTAAGGTATTTTTGTCCTTCAAGGGTATTTTCACTGTACAAAGGATGCTCATAACACATTTTTTTAAAAACTCTCTCTTGATCTATTTCAGGGCAATTACCTAACGTTACAAAAATTTCTTTTTCTGTATCCAATTTTTGTAAATTATTCATCCAATAAGTAACGTAATCATAATTTTTACTTTTAAAAGAGTTCCAAGAGGACCAAAGAGATTCTTCCTTTGGCATAAGATTTTTATCATCATGAAGCAACACATTATTGCTGGTATATTCAAACATAGATAAGATTCCAGTCTCCTTGGGAGAAATATCAGTAAGTATTTCTTCAATTTGATTTGCATGACAGGCAAAAATTAATAAATCATATTGGCTGATTATGCCTTTATTTTGAAGTGTTACTTTTTTTCCTTCTCGCTTTATAAGCAGTTCAGCATCAGTAATAACATTATTTATATCAGAGACTTTCATTATTTTTTCTACGTAGTTATCGCTTCCCCCTAGGACCGTGAACCATTGTGGCCTTTTAATTAAATCTAAGAGACCATGGTTTTTAAAAAAACTTGATAGTGATTTCATAGGAAATCTTTTTATTGATTCTTGAGATGATGACCATATCGATGAGGACATAGGGAGTATGTAGTTTTCGATGAAGAAATCTGAAAAATTATTTTTTCTTAGCCAATTTTCAACAGAAGAATTTATCTCGACATTAGATGCGAGTTTATTAAATCTCATTATTTCAACAAAAAGTCTTATCTTCTTAAAACTATTTAAAAATCTTAATTTTAGGAAATCATTTGAGCACCACTTAAGATTCTCTGTCTCTACTCCGAAAGACATTGACGTTGGATGAAGTTCAACCCCCAGATTCAAAAACAACTCTGTAAGAAGTGGATAATTCCTATCATTCATCACGATGAAGCCTGAATCAACTCTTATTTTCTTTTCAAGCTCTAAAGTGTGCGTATGTGTATGCCCACCCAGTCTCAAATCTTTTTCAAATAAGTCTACTTCATGCTCATTGGATAAATAGTAAGCAGCCGAGAGGCCTGATATTCCAGATCCTATAATTGCAATTTTCATAGCATTACCTCTTTTCGACAATAGGAATTGATCATGGATGACTTTGCATTCAAGCTGTGGAATAAAGATATTGCTTCCAGCATATTTTCCTTCGTAAGGATTTTCAGACTAAAAGATTTTCAGACTAAAAATGTTTAATTCTATAATCCTCTACCCTGCTCATTAATTTTAAAACTGCAGCTATAGATATCGGTAATAATAAAAACACTATAAATAACCCTATGAAAAATACTCCCATTTGGAAAATTCCAGCACTTTTGGGTTGGGATGCATTAGATTCAAAATATTTAATAGAGTAAAGATAAGGGTATTCCTGAAATCTTTTTTGCATTGTTAATATCCATGTTCGTAAATTTTTTAGCCTCTCGTCATTTAATAATGATTCCAGCGCTGGAACCGGAATGCTGGAATGGCATTGTACTATCCCAAATAAAATAAAGTCTCTAGTTCCAGGCTTCTCGCCATCTATAAAAGGACATTTGGAAGCGTGAAGTATATTTTCCCAATATAAAAACTGGTTACCAAAGTCATCAGGTTCCTTTTGTTTTAATGTCCATTTGCCAATATTTATTAACGCAAACATGTAGAAGGCAACAAAGCTTAAAAGAAAGTTATTTACAATATTATTAATTAAAGACCCAGAAATTTGTCCTCCGCGAGCAAAGTATTGAAAAAATTTAAATGGATTATCAGTTCGATGCAGCACTCCTTGCCAAGCATTATTGGCAGCTTTTAGTTCATTAGCGAGTATAGGTTTATAACCTAATTTAGTAAGTATTTGAGTTGACTCAATTTCCCATGGTTCTTCATTTAGTGAAACTGCAGGCATGTAGACACCCCATTTTCTGAAGACTTCATAAGGTGGTCGTATATGAAGATCATATTCCAAATCTTTATCATATAGGGCAAGTAAGACTGCTTGTACCCAAGGAGAGTGAGTAAAACCATATACTTTTACACTCATACTCTAATTTTGATAAATATTCACTCTCCTGTTTAATTAAAAGCTATTTGCTAGATTCAGAAAACACGCTTGAAAAAGGATTTTATTTTCTTATTTCTGCATAAACTTTAGTTGACCCGTCTTTGTAATGTATAAGTACATCGTAAGGTGTAAAACGATCCTCAACTTCCATGCCCGGTGAGCCCAATGGCATTCCAGGAACGGATAGGCCTACTGCATCTGGATTACTTTCTGAAAGAAATTGTACGACATATTTACTTGGAATATGCCCTTCAAAAAAGTGTCCTTGCAAGGAAACTCCGGTATGACATGATCTATACTCAGGTTCTATTTTTAGTTCTTCTTTAATTTTTACAAGGCTTTGGTGATCTTTTGTATTTACAATAAATCCGTTCTCTTCCATGTGATTAACCCACATTTTGCAACAGCCACAAGTCGGAGTTTTATGAACCAGTAGTTCAAAATTAGATTCACTATTTTGTTTACTGATGTCAGAAGCTCCTAAGAGTGAGGTTAATAGAAACAACAAAAAACCAGAATATATTTTTTCCATATATTTATTTTATACTTTCTGCACCTCTTTGAATATGAACGTCTAATCTAGAAAGGTTAAATCCTGCTTCACAGTTCAAAAATGGGGTCGATTGACAAAATCAATCTATCTTTTTCATCATGAGGCGATCGGTGTACGACGCCGTTAAAATTATTATTCCAAGCACCGCCTTTAAGTAAAGACCAATGACCTGTGACCAGTTGTTTAATATCTGCATTTTCCTTAATGGGTATGTGTTTATTTTTTCTATCAAGAAAGATTTCCCAATCAACGTCTTGATTTGAGATCCATTGCGTTCCCTCTCCGCACAAAGTAATGAGCATTCTGCATTTAATATTATCTACATGAAAGAGCGGGCACATAGGTGATCTTAGAGTGGCGATTTTAACTCCAATTTTTTTACAATCTACAAGACTTCCCAGCACTTCACCACTTTCCAAAATCAAATCAATTAACATTGACCTAAAAGATGTTTCTACTGACTCGGGGAAGATTTCTTGAATCGTCCTGGAGTCATTTAAATCTTGATGCCATTGAAGTTTTAAGACCTCTCTTGATTTAATAAAATTTGTAGATAAACCTTTAATGGCATCAAATTTTTGCCTTTTAACACTGACTAATTCGACGTCGTCAAGATGTATATCTGTAAAGCAGGCTAATTGATCTCCTATAACTGAATTCATCATTATTAAGAGTTAAGAAACTTTATTGCCATGCTGGGAACGGATCATTTAATGTTTTCCAGTATGCTTTACCTTTTAGAACTTCATCTTCGCTCAAAAGACACTCATCAAGTCTTTCTATCATCTTTTTTTGATCTAACCCTTGACCAATAAAGACCAATTCTTGACGCATGTCACCGAAAGGTTCCACCCACATCTTTCTAATTGCATCTAAGTATTCTTCATCTAAAGGCCAATCCTTCTTCGGTACAGATTTCCAGAACATCCCTGCAAATCCATAATGAGCAATGCCACCAGCTTGACTCCATTGTCCTGCAAACTCAGGACGAGTGGCTAACCAAAAATAACCTTTTGAGCGGATAAGCTTACCAAACTGTTTAGTACCATGAAGAAATTTGAAAAATTTGTCAGGATGAAAGGGTCTTCTCGCTTCATATGTGAAACTACCAATTCCATATTCCTCAGTTTCTGGAACGTGTTCACCACGCATTTCTTTTAACCAACCTGGAGCTTGTTGAGCACGCTCAAAGTCGAAAAGACCTGTATCTAAAACCTCATCTATATCAACTTTTCCATGGGCAATAGGTACTATTTTGGCTTCAGTATTAAGTGTTTTTAAAATGGCTTCTAAACGTTCTATTTCTTTTGGACTAACTAAATCGGTTTTACTCAATAAAATAATATCAGCGAATTCAACTTGATCAACAAGAAGGTCTGCGACACTCCGCTCATCCTCTTCACCTAAAGATTCACCAGTATCTTGTAGATACTTTGCTTCATCATAATCTTTTAAGAAGTTTACGGAATCAACTATTGTCACCATTGTGTCCAAATTAGCTACGTCGGACAAAGAAACACCGTTTTCATCTTCAAAAGTGAATGTTTCTGCTACAGGAAGAGGTTCAGATATTCCTGTGGATTCGATGACTAGATAATCAAATCTACCTTCTTGCGCAAGTTTATTAACCTCTTCAAGGAGATCTTCTCTAAGCGTACAGCAGATACAACCATTACTCATTTCAATCAATTTCTCTTCACTGCGGTTTAAAGAAACTTCATTTTGAACGATAGCAGCGTCTATATTAATTTCACTCATATCATTCACTATTACAGCTACTCTTTTATTTTCTCTGTTATTTAAGATGTGACTTAGTACGGTCGTTTTACCTGCGCCCAGGAAACCGGAAAGTACAGTAACTGGGAGTTTATTGCTCAGAAGATTTTCCATATTTGCCCTTAAAAAATAGTTATATCTAAATAACATAGCATAGTTGTCAAGCCCCCCCTTGAAGATTGATAAAAAAAGGAGTTTTTGAGTTAATTGCCGCTTGAAAGATCTGTTGTAAGATTGATTTATCCTATTAATACTCTCATAATTGAGTTGTTACACATCAATTTCATATGTGACTCACCAAACTTCAATAATGCTTCACTTTATTACGATAATCATCATTGCAATAAGCTTATGGATTGGTAATTCAGCAGTCTCACTATTTTTGGGTATATCTCTAGCGCTCTTTTATAAATTACCCAAAGATTTTCTTACTCAAAAGTATGGATCCAGAATTTTACAAACAGGCATCGTTTTTTTAGGAGGCAGTTTGAGTTTAGATTCACTTTACGAGACCAATTCAGTTTATTTCTTTTGGATTTCGCTGTATGTGGTTTTGGCATTCGGTGCAGTTATATTGCTCGGTAAAATATTGGGTGTTTCTCAAAAGCTATCCTTTCTTTTGGCTTCCGGAACAGCGGTTTGTGGCGGAACTGCTATCGCTTCAGTTGCACCTTCAATTAAAGCTAGACCAGAAGACTTAACAATGGCTATCACGATAGTTTTTTTATTAAATGCCGCCGCTGTTTTATTATTTCCCACCTTAAATAACTTCATTCAACTAAACGAAGTTCAGTTTGGTGCATGGGTTGCACTTGCAATACACGATACGGCATCTGTCGTTGGCGCTGCTTCTAGTGTAGGTGAATTATCAGTTGAAGTTGCTGCAACACTTAAAGTTGCAAGGACTATCTGGATAGTCCCCTTAGTAATTTTTGCAGCTTGGCTTTATAGAAGTAAGAATGAAGGACTAGGGTTACCTCTTTTTGTAATATTCTTCTTGATTGCCGCTTTATTAAATTCTTTTCTCCAACCTGATGAGATTATTACAGACTACTTTAAGGAAATTAATCGAATTTGCCTTTTGATAGGTCTTTTTTGTATTGGAACTCAGATAAATAGAGATAGCTTGAGTAAGCTTCAATTCAAGCCGATAGCGTTGGCATGCTTAATTTGGTCGATAATTATTCCAAGTTCTTTATTATTGGTGCAAGGCCTTTAATTAAAACTTTTTCTTTTGTTTTTCGCAGTTTCCTTTTGCAAGAATTTCTATTTTTGGATCTTTACCCTTTTTACCATCTACTCTTTTTAGCCAAATGTCTCCCTTAATTCTTGCTTTACCAGTAAACCAATTTATCTCGTTGTTTATTTTATAAATATCAACTTTATATTCAGGATAATTTGGATGCATTGCTCCATTCTCAATGAAATGAGTTACCGTAATGCCGGTCTCTTTTTTCTCCTTTACCCAATCACTTTGCGTAACCCAGACTGGAGCAGGCTCGACAACATAGTCTAGTTTTAGGAGATCATCTGAACTTTCATCCAAGGCCCAATATTGGATCACATCAATTTTATTTTTATCCCATGCGTCTTTATTAAGCGTTTGTTTTGCTCTATTTAAAAAAAATATTGATTGAGTTGTGGTAACAGCTACATTTTTTGCAATCTCTACAGCTTCATTAAAATAATTTCTTCTGAAGTCATCATAAGTGATGGAATAATTACCTTCCAATTCACATAAAACTTTCTTAGGTTCTTCAGAATATGACGAATGAGCAATAAAAAGTGCTGCTATCAAGGTAAATAATTTATTCATCCTAAAATAAATTTTACATACAAAAAAAGTAACTAGAAAGTAACTTTATCGGTCTAGAAAAAGTAAAAAAAAAATATTATATTACCTTTGTGTCTGCAGATTGTTTGATATTGAATAGAGACGGAAGGCCTCTGAGCTTTTTTCCACTTTCAGTAGTCGACTGGCACTCCGCAATAAAACTCACTTTAAACCGAAAAGTCTTCGTTGTGAAAGATCATAGTGATTGGGTTGTAAGGTCTCCAAGCATGGCCTTCAATGTTCCAAGCATAATCATGCTCTCAAATTATCATCATCTAAAAAAAGAGGTAAAGTTTTCGAGATCTAATGTTTTTTTCAGGGATAATTATGTATGCCAGTACTGTGAAAAAAAATTTCCGAGAAATGACCTTACTTTAGATCATGTAATTCCAATTTCTAAAGGAGGCGATACGTCTTGGGAGAATGTCACTACTTCGTGTAAAGTTTGTAATAACAAAAAAGGGAATTCTGATTTGAAGCCATTGACGACGCCTAAGAAGCCAACCTTAAAGCATATGATGAGATCTTATTTAGATTCGTCTTATAACTTTAGAGATGAGGAATGGACAAAGTATATTGATATCGATTGAAATCTACTCCCAAACTAAGGTCTTGGAAGAAGTCATTTCTTTTATAAAAATCTCCTCTTCCGAAGAGTAAGGGCTACCATCAGCTCTTAAAATGTCATGAAACCATACTTCAGGCTCAGGTATATCATCACCTTCATTTAAAAAATCACCTTCTTCCTTTTTCTTTTTTAGGTCTAAGATTGTAGACCAGCCAAAATGTGTTTGGCTTTTTCCAGCTACGAGTCCCCAGTTAAAACATCCAATATTATTTTTTTTAAAAATAGGTAAGCTAAATTCAAAAGTTGACCCAAATTCTCTAGCCATATACTCAGTACATATTAAAGGTCTATTGAAATTTTTTAGTCTGTCGATTGTCTCTTGAAGTTTTTCGCCCTCGTAAGTGTGAAAAGTAATTACATCAGAGTTTTTTTGATTTAATTGAATAATCTCTTCACCTACGGAGCCATCTAAACAGGCTGTTAATGGTTGGGAGGGCCTTACTTCCAGTGCCCATTCCCAAACTAATTTTAATAAAGCTAAAGATTTGTCACCTATTCCAAATTGACCAGGTTCATTGTAAATATCCCAAAGAAGAATTCTCTGATCATCGCCATAGTGCTCGAGTATTTCTTGAACAAAACTCTTAAGTCTAGGAATTCCTGGATGACTATCATTATCATGAATTTCACTTACAAGGGCCATACCTGGGCTTTGCTTCCAACCTGAATTATGAACACCTTTGACTGGTTTGGGTTGGACACCAAGTTTTGGATAAGGTCTGTGACAGTCATCAAATAAAACTAACATTGGCCTTATCTTATTTTGGGCACAAATATCTAGAAATTGATCTAAGATATTTTTAAAAGTTTCTGGATCATTCCAAAGTAAGTCATGCAGATAAACTCTAACTGAGTTAAAGCCTAAATTATTTGCCCAAGATAATTCCCTCTCATTAATTTCAATATCAAATGTTTCTGGTTGAAACATTTCCAGCTGATTTATTGCATTACTGGGTAGATAGTTGCATCCAACTATCCAATCTTGGTCTTTATACCATTTAAAGGCTTCCGACTCTGTCCATTTAGTCATTATTTAGTCAGTCTTTAGACATTTAGTCATGCCTTGTATAAAAATACCTTGTCTTGCTATTTCACATTGCTCTTTAAGACGAAAAGGAGTGGAATAGGTTAACCATTCACAACTTTTACAGGGTTTTATAAAGAGACTGAACTCATTTGCAAATGAAGTTGATGGATAAACGAATAAAGTGATAAACACGGTTAGTATAAAAGACTTTTTCATAATTTTTTTATTCTATAATTCATACTGACTGAGCATGACCATTATAAGCACAAAAGAGTTAGATATATATTTTGAAAGGAGTGCACCTCGCTCTAATGGGCCATTATTGTTTATAGGAGGAACAGGTGGAGACTTACGTAATAAGCCTAATCAGCTTCATTCACCTCTTTCAGAATATTTTGAAATTATTAGTTATGATCAAAGAGGCTTAGGTCAGACATCTAGCCCATCTGGAGCTTATTCAATGCAACAATATGCTGATGATGCTGCTCATCTTCTTGATGTCCTTCAAATAAATACTATTCCGGTTATGGGTGTTTCTTTTGGTGGCATGGTTGCTCAAGAATTTATAAAAAGGCATTCATCTAGAGTAAGTAAACTAGTCTTGGCTTGCACTTCCTCAGGTGGAGAGGGTGGCTCTTCTTATCCTTTACACATATTAGAAGAGTTGAGTGAAGAGGAGAAACTTGAGAAAAGTATCAAAATAAATGATCTAAGAATTACTGATGAATGGATAGAGCAAAATAAGGATTTATGGCGATCTATAAAAGAACAGGCAAAAAATAGGAACGCATTTAAACCAAAGCCAAGAAACCTCCTTAAACAACTCCTGGCAAGAAAGGACCATAATACTTACTCAGATTTAGATGATATCAACATTCCAACTTTTTTATTGGGAGGCAAATATGATGGTATAGCTCCTATGTTAAACATGGAGAAGATGCATCAAAAAATTCGTAATAGTAAGTTAGAGTTCTATGAAGGGGGTCATTTATTTCTAATACAGGATACCAATGCCTTCCAGGACATAATTAACTGGCTGACTCATTAAAGCTAATTATTTTGCTTGCTGTAGATTCCCAGGAAGATCTAATGTCGGAGTCTATATTAGATAAGTCTGGAGGAATGTTATAACGTCTTATTGATTTTCTTACGATGTCACCACTTTTATTTTTATCGATATCAATAATGTTCAAAGCGGCATGATCCTGATCAAATTTCGATGCTAGACTTATATCAATGTCATTTAACCAACACATGATTGCAGCATTAACTGCACCATGTAAAACAATGGCAATTTGACTCCAATCTTCTTGTAAAATTTTTTCTAATTGATTTGTTACTCTATTATAAAATTCGTCTGCTTCTTCAATTCCACCTATTGCATTTTTTGACTTAGAGCTTTCAAATAGATATCCAAATTTTTTTACATCATTATCTCTAAAAGATTTAGGATCCCATTGGTATTCTCTCAGCTCTGGATAAGCTTCTATAATTATGTTCCTTCTTTTGGCCATATGAGCACCTGTCTGAAGAGTTCTCGGTAAGCCTGAACTAAGAATTCTTTCAAAATATATATCCTTTGTATTCTCATCAATTAACTTCGCTTGCAAAAGACCTTTGTCAGTTAAGTCTACTAAATTTGGATCTGCAACAACTTTACCTGAGGGCATATAATTTACTTCTCCATGCCTAAATAAATAAATTCTTTTTCTTGTAAGTCCATCTAAAGACATATTTTCTTTCATATCGTTAACTCTTAATACCTATGAAAAGCTTTATTAAAGCTCAATTATCGAGACCAAGTTTGGAAATAAAATTCTCAAAAGACTCAAGACATCCTGAATAATGAACAGTTTCCATATTTCGCTTCATCATCTCTCTCCAGTTTTCTTTTGATTTGAGTTGTTCGGGATCCTTATATCCATCAATAGATCCAACTGTGAAGCCCAAATATTCAGGCCATATATTAATAAAAAGAAGCTTAAGATCATCAAGGAGAACTTCATAAGGATATTCGTCTTTAATTTCAGGTTTCTTAGAAATCATGGCCTCATAATATATCGATGTCATTTCATCGAGCCTGTGTATCATTCCGCTATCCAATGAAAATGAATTAAACCAAACTTGTCCGAATTCATTACTTGCTGGGCCAGCTACCCACATCTGCCAATCTATTATTCCCATGCTGCCATCATTCTTAGATTTAAAGATATTATTCCCTCGTGCATCACCATGAGTAATCGTTCGTGGCCTCTTTTGCAGTTCCTTGAGTAATTCTTCTTGTATTTTTTTTCCGTTTTTGGAGGCATAAATATCCACAAGTTTTTTTATTGTTTCACCTACCTCATCACTTACCATTGAAAGCAGTGATTCCCCATAAACGTCTTCCCATTTAGGGACAGCTCTGTCCCACGTTGTTTCTCCGTCTTCCCAATAATCATCATTTAAATTTTGCCAGTGGGCTCTAAAGGGTCCCAATCCAGCATCATTCGATACAGGTTCCCCCCAGCAAGCTGCATGAAAGTACCCAAGGTCCTTCATGAATTGAATTGTATCGTCATAAGTCATGGGATTATCAAACTGATCAAATGGAACCCAATTATCTTCATCAAAATCTTCTAGAACTAAGCAAAATTCCTTACATTCAATATCATCATCTGCTTTGAAGATTCCATAACATTCCGGAACTCTAATGACATCTTTTACTTTATGAATGAGAGTCGAGTAAAAATAAACTTCTTTTGCATATACTTGAGTAGATAAACACATTTCAACAACTTCCGGAATTTCTTTTGTACATTTAAGAAAACAGCTTTTTGGAAGATCATTAATTCCATCATAAGAAATATTAAAGACTCTAAATGCATCCGCTAAAACTCCGCCAGCTGTCATGCTCGTATCTAATTCAAATGATATGACTTTTCCGTTAAAACACTTCGAGAGAAACTCATTCGTAACCTCTTCAGGATGAAGAGGAAAATCTCTTGATACTTTATTCACTAAAAAAACTCCTTTTTAAAGATTATATTTACATCATAAAGTCTATAACTTCGATGAATATTTCAGGACTATTAATTACTACGCAATCAAGTAAAATACGTCCGCGCTCACTTGTTCAAAGTGGATATTATCATACTACATAGAAATCTGAGATTAGAGGACAATTCAGCTCTTTTCCACGGTTCCCAAAAGCAGAATTATCGAGTTCTCTATGTTTATGACAAACATTACTGGTCGTCAGATGGGCGATCTCCAAGACAATTTTCATTTTTTGTAGATTGTTTGAAAGAACTTCAAATAGGCCTTACTAAACTTAATTCATGTATTGAGATTTTTCAGGGTAGTTATTCTGATTTAACAACTTATATTGAGACAAACTATCCCGAGTCAAGGATTCATCTTAATCATTCTACTGATACATCCTATTTCAGAGATCAAATGAGCAAATTCAAGAATATTTATAAGGAATCTCAAAGACTAAAAGTATATGAAGATTTTGGAATACAAACTCAGCAATTTAATAGAGACAGGTGGTCTTATGATTGGAATAAACAAATGAGAAAAGAACGACTTGAGCTACCAAAATCTAATCTTAACCATGAACCTACAGATTTAATGACTCTCGATGACTTTTTAGATTCCCAGAATATCATTCAAAAAAGTTTTCAGAAAGGAGGTACAAAAGAAGCAAATGTGTTACTTGAATCTTTCTTTGAGATGAGATCTGAAGGGTATTCAAAAAAAATGTCCAGCCCTCATGAAGCTGAAGAATCATGTTCAAGACTTTCTCCTCACATAGCATTCGGTACAATATCGATTAGGGAAATATATCAAAAACTTGAGTCTTATTATCCTCAATCACAATTCAAGAGAGATCTCTATTCGTTCAGGAAAAGATTATATTGGCATTGTCATTTCATACAAAAATTGGAAACAGAACCCGAGTTGGAATTTAATTCCATGCACAGAATGTGTGATAACCTCAGAGAATCTGAGAATAAAGAATTTATTGATAGATGGATTAATGGTAAAACAGGATTTCCTTTTATGGATGCATGTATGCTTTATCTTAGAGAAAAGGGTTGGATCAATTTTAGAATGAGAGCGATGATCATGTCATTTGCATCTTATAATTTATGGCAGCCATGGCAATCCACATCTCCTTTGCTTGGAGAACTGTTTGTCGACTATGAACCAGGTATACACATTCCCCAAGTACAGATGCAAAGTGGAGTTACTGGAATAAATCTACCTAGAATTTATTCAGTCAATAAACAGAGCTTAGATCAAGATCCTGAAGCAAAATGGATAAAACAAATAATCCCAAGTCTCAATGATATTGATCCAAAAAAAATACATTCCGCAGATTTACAGACAGCTTACATTTCTCCAGTCGTAGACTTAAAACAATCAGCAAAATATGCAAGAGATACTATTTGGTCAATAAGAAAAGGAGATGAGTTTAAAAAGATTGCTAGATCTGTTTATTATAAACATGGCAGTAGAAAAAGAAGTTAAAAATGAACATTAGAACTAGACGAATATTAGGATATCTGGGGGTTATTCCCTTTATTTTTTTATCCTTTTATCCGCTCTTTTTAGATTTTCCTGAGGGTTATGTCTTCAATCTAATTTTATCATTTTACGGAGGTGTAATACTATCTTTCCTAGGAGGTATGACTTGGGGATGGGAAGGAGAGGATGAAAATAATCTTTCATTAATAGTGGGTATTTTAGTTTCACTAGCCGGTTTTTTGATAATTGCACTCTCCAATATGTTTCTTTATTACAGTCTATGCCTAAGTCTCCTTACATTTATTTTATTCTATCTATTTGAATTGAGAGTCTCAGAGAAGATGAAGCAAGTGAAATATAGAAACTTAAGAGCAAATTTGACCATATTGGTAACTATTTCTTATATCGTTTGTTTAGCAACTTACACTTGGTAAAAAAACTATTATTGCCTCCTTAGCTCAGTTGGTAGAGCAGGTGACTCTTAATCACTTGGTCGTAGGTTCGAGTCCTACAGGGGGCACCATGGTTATATTCAGTGTCGGCTTAACCTAAAGGTCTTGATTTATCATTCACTGGCAGTTTAAATCCAAAATATAAATTTTGTAATGTAAAGGAGTACATAATGAAAAATTTAATTTCTAAAATAATAAGTGTAATATTTTTATCAAGCTTATCGTTTTTTAGTTTCAGTTCCGAAAAGGATGTCCTGGATACGATATATAAATGGTCTGCCTTAGAGGGTGACCTTGATGCTCAGGCAGAACTAATAAGGGATGATCGGGTTATGATAACCTCCAAAAGATGGCCTAATCAGGCAGAGAATTTAATGATTCAAAAGGAGAGAAGGGCTGCAAGCCTTTCACGAGATCCTGACTTAAAGTTAATTTCTACTATATCTTCTCCAGAAGTGAGAATTTATGGCGAGGTAGCTATTGCAGATTTTGTGAGGCGAACAGATTTTATTCCGAGTATGGGCGAGATGAGTCCACCAACATTTACGTACATTACTCTCGTATTAGTTGAGGAAGATGGAAATTGGGGAATAGCGCATACACATAACTCTCCAATGTAATAGCCTATTGAGGGTTTACCTGCATTGAAAAGACCAAAAACTTTTAAGCTTGCCCTAGACTGGACTCCAAATATTAACCATATCGGTTTTTTTGTTGCTCAAAAAAAAGAGTTTTATCAAGAGAAGGGAATAGATTTAGAGATAATTTCACCTGAAGCTGATAATTACGAACATTCACCTGCGAAAAAAGTGGAATTGGGCTTGGCTGATATTGCCCTGTGTCCAACAGAGTCAATAATAAGTTTTAGAACAAAAGATTCACCTTTTAGTTTAATGGCAATAGCTACTCTTTTCCAAAGAGATGTTAGCGCTATTGCTGTTCGAGAAGATTCAAATGTTAATAGACCAATGGACCTGGATTCAAAGTCTTATGCATCTTATGGAGCTAGATACGAAGATCTAATTGTAAAAGAATTAATTAAAAAAGATGGAGGAGTAGGTGATTTAGACATACATTATCCCGATAGACTAGGGGTATGGAATGCTTTGATTAATCAAAATTTAGATGCAACTTGGATATTTCTCAATTGGGAAGGTATACAGAGACCTAACTTTAAGTTTTTTAAATTAGAAGATTACGGAATTCCTTATTCATATTCACCATTGATAGTTGTACCTCACTTATTGATCGAGAGAAGTAAGGATGAACTAAGAAGATTTCTCTCGGCAACAAAAAAAGGTTTGTTGTATTCTTTCAAACATACTGAGGAGTCAACTAACATCCTGAGACCTAATGTCCCTCTTGAGGAAAGAAATATTGATTTGGTTAATTCTTTGGAGTTTTCAAAAGATTACTTCGGTGATGATGAAAGTTTCGGAAAAATCGATCCTAAAGTCTTTGACGATTTCTTTAAATGGATTAAATCTAAAGAGATAGAAAGCTTTAATCTCAAAAGTAGTCAATTCTACATAGATTTAGAATTTTAATAATTTATTCAATAAATAATTCATAACTCATTTCAATGATAGCAACTCTGATATTTAGAGTTAGGGATATCAATTAGATATTAATTTTTTCTTTCTCTATTTTACTGGAGATAAAATCTTCTAGTTTTTCCAATTCATCGCATGAATCTGGACATAAAGTCTTTAGTTTATTCAAATTTTCATTAGCCAACTGAAGTTTATCTAGTACAACAAAAAGCTCTCCTTGATATTCTAGGGCTGCTTTGTTCTCGGGATCTAAATCTAAAGCTTTTTCATAGTATTTTTCGGCATTTGCATAACTGCCGAGTTTTCTTGACGAGAAGGCTAGGAGTGTCCATCCGTCAGCATCATCTTTCTTTTTTCTAGTATAGATTCGGAGTACCTTTTGAGCTTTACCATATTGGTTTTTGTCTAGATGTTCTATCGCTTTTGAATAAAGGTCTGATGGCTTTTTTTTGTCGTATTTTGCTGCTTTTATTGGCATAGCCACTAGCGAAGAGAGTGTCAAAATAATCAGACCAACTTTTAAGAATTTTTTCATATAATATTTAAGAATATAAATTCAGGCAGGCAAGCAGCAATGAACATAATTTTAAAGCATTCAGGTTTTTTTGAAAGTTTTAAAGTATCTCTTTGTCACATAAAAAATTTTGTTGGAGCGTGTTTATTTTGAAGATAAGTGAACAAATAGAAAAAACCCATAAAGACTTTGAGGTATTTTTTAAAGAGGAGTTAAACCTTGATTTAAAGAAATTAGATATGTCTGAGGTACGCGATAAATTTAAGGAACTTGTTCTCAAAGATGATCCGATCTTTACAGAGGAAAATCAAGCTGAGGATTCTTTTCTGTATATTTATCACTACAGAGAAATACAAGAGATAAAAAGAGTGTCAAACTATTTGTTGGAGTTAAACCAACGAAATTTATATGCAAAATTCATGATGGAGTTTTTTAATGATTCATCACCTTCAGGACTAGAAGAACTCAAGGTTCATCAGATAAATAATGAATCAGACAAGGTTTGGTTTTCCAGAGATGAATCTTCCAAAGACCTCATCAATTCTTGGAGATCGGAAAGGTTTAGTTCTTATTTATAAGTTATTCTTCCGACTGTTTTAATTTCTCTAGACTTATTTTGTCTTTGAGGCTCATTAGATAGGCTGAACCTGCAAGAATAAAAATTGCACCTGCCTCCCACATGACCATAATCGCATCCATTTCTTTCGTTTGCATTATAATCAAACGACACAGAGCAGTGATTGCAACAATGATTGGAAGAGTAACAGGTATCCTATTAGTGCTATAGAAAGCCCCAACCATGGCGAGGATTTCTGCATAAATAAAAAGCATGAATAGATCACCTAGTAAGATTTCTCTTTGTAAGATCATCTCATAGAGATACATGGCCGAAGCTATACATGTTGATATTCCAATTAGTGCTAGAAGTAATTTTTCACTTGCTATGGTGGTCCAACTCAAACCTTTATTCATGCCGGTGTTAAGAAATTTATTAAATCTTTCTTTCATAATTAAACTATAAATACCCAAATGAGATTTGTCAGTAAAACTGATATTGTCAGTAACACACTAATTCGATGAAGAGTAGCAAAAAGTTTATCATTTCCATCATCTCTAGCCCTATTTGTTGCTCCTATCATGGAATTGCAGATTAAACCTGCTAAGAAGGTAAAAACTCCAACGCAATATGCGATTATTAAATTAGAGCCCTCTAAAAAGGCTAATAAGGTTAATAAAATCCCAGCTAGAGTTATTGACTTAAAAAGTTTTGGAAATAGAGATCTTAATATTACTGGTCTGCTTTCTTCGGGTAAGTCTCGAAAAACTGTAGGTGCAACAAAGGCGGACTGAAATATAATCAAACCACAAACTAAACCTGAAATTAAGATTTGAGCAAATAACATAACTTTTAATTTTTATATATTTTAATAAGGAACATTATAAATTTTTGAGATATTTTTTGATAAATCTTCTTTGTCGAAGAAAGTAGGTTTGTATTCTTCTTGAATGTACAAATCCATTTGATCAGCAAAATGCGTAGAGCTCTCGTCTTGAGTAGCACTACCATATTGATGAATGCTTTTAGATTTTTGTTGACCATCCTTATCCCAACTTACATGAATGTAAAGTCCATCTCCTCCCGCAGCTTTTAAATCTCCTGCTTCATCATTTCTTCCATAAATAGCCCTTAGAACATCGGGACCGCCTTGCACTGACTCTTTTTTACTTCCCCTAACAATAAAATTTCTTTCTGACCAAGGCGGGTCAACTCTTCCGTAAGTTTGCATTAATTCTTTCACGCATTCTCTAAAGGATATTTCAGGATCTTGAGGAATTCTTTGCCCCTGTTCAGAAATCCATTCACTCGACAGTACACATACCCCGAGTGCCGCAGAAGTATTCTTAAAATCTGTTGCCAAGTCCCACTTTTTTAAAATATCTCGCGCATAATTTAGTTCATCAGACTCGAAATCTTTGTTGAATAATTCAGATACGTACTTGTAAGATCTAGATTGCCTTGAGTATTTATTATCAAACTTTATGTCATCAAAATCCTTTTCGTTTAGCTTGTTGTTTTGGCTAAAAAGTTCAATTGATCTGTATGCTCTATTAGTCATCCTAGTTTGTAGACCCAAAGTAGGAGAATAATTATTTGATAACAAGTTGTCTTTCTCACCCGTTACCTTGAATGGATCTTGATTTGTGCTCGCAATCCATCCTGAGGATGGGTTTTGAAGTTGTGGAATTGACTCAAAATTTACATATTTATCCCAAACAAGATCAGACCTTGAACCATCGATGACATTTTTCCAATCTATTCCCTCTTTTCTAAGCGGTGAGGAAGAATTATGAAGGAAATATATATTATCTTCTCTATCGGCATAAACACCGTTGAAAGATATTATAGATCTCATTTTCATAGCTTCTAGCCAATCTTCAAGAGAATTTGATTTATTCATCGCGTACCATTGATTGACTTGTTTGATATCACTCATTCCCGAAAACCTAAGGGCATAGCTTTTATCAGCTACTTCCAATACAGGGCCATGAACTGAATACTTTGCCTCTCTCTTAACCGTCCATTTGAGAGGTCCAAATAGTTTGATTGGAAGTCTTACCATCTCAATTTTGAAATCTACCCATTCTCCATCAAGTAGGTATTGATTTTCATTTTCTGGATTAACTTCGAGCAAGTAACTATCAGAAAGATCGGGTTTATTGACTGTAAATCCCCAAGCTATATTTTCATTAAACCCTACAAATACAAAAGGTGAGCCAGGAAAAAGGCCACCCATCATATTCCATCCTTCATCACTTCTCACATGCGCTTCATACCAAGCTAAAGGTCCGTCGAGTGGTTGATGCGAATTAATAATAATTCTTGTAGATTGATCATACGTCTTACGAGAGTTGACAGCTAAAACATTAGAACCGGTTACAAATTCTTGATTTCGATACAAGCTTGTATATTCCTCTTTTAGATCGGATTCTCTCTGAAGTTTCTCTATAGAACTTACAACACCAGAAAAGAAAAGATTCTGTATTGAGAACCCTGCCACAATATCTTTTTCTGTAACTGGAAAGAAGTGGTTATAGCCATTACTTGGATTTTTTATCATCCAATAATTTATACCTGCTGCATAAGCTTCAATAACTTTACGAACATCTGCATTTAAATCATTTGTATAGTTTTCATCAATTTGTTCTCTTATCTTAAGAACCTTAATTAGATAATCTTGTATGGCACCATCAATTCCATCTTTTAGACCCATTTCTGCTCTATACAGATACATATTTTCTGCAATATTTTTAAAGTCATCCTCTGCATGTGCATAAGCTAATCCAAAGGCAGCATCTGCATCAGTCTTACCGTAGACGTGAGGTACCCCCCAAACATCTCTTGTAATTTGTGCTTTATATGAGCTAGATTTTTCAAGGTAGATGCTAATCTGCGAATCATCCATAGACTTACATGAGATAAGCATCACTAAAATGATTAAAGTTAAAGAAATTCTTATCATAATTATCGGCAAATGCATAACAATCTTACAGAATAAGGTCTTATATGAATAAAATATTTTTTTGTTTTTTCCCCACTTAAGTTATATTTTAGATTCATGATTATAAGGAGATAAAATTATGAATATCATAAGAACATTATTTACCATAATTTCTTTATCATTTATTGCAAGCAATTCATTTGCTTCAAATGAAGATACCGCTAGATCTTGGATAAATGCTGCCTATACTGGAAAAGAGGAGATGATCGCCTCAGTCAGAGATAATATGGCAGAAGATGGTTTGAATTATCCAGGTAGGTTTGTTGGATTTGGATTCAATTGGAATCCAGACTTAGATGAAGGAAAAATGATTGTCCAAAGAGTAATCTCAGGTAGTCCTGCAGAAGGAATTTTAGAGCCAGGCGATGAATTTATTTCTGTAGAAGGTATTGAGGTGAATCAAAAAAATATTGATGATGAGAAATTACCTTTTTCTGGGCTCCCAGGAAAGATAGTAAACGCAGTGATATTACGTAATGGTGAGGAAATGAACATTGCTGTGACGCGAGGGATTGTTAATTCATCCAATACGAAGTCACAAGTTCTAGAAAATTTATCCGGCGCAGATGCAGGAAACTGGACCACCATTGAACATCGTATAAACGAAGTTGCTTCTAATATGAGTGATAATACTGTTTATGTTTGGCACTGGCATAAATCCCTTAATAGAACTTTTGATTTAGAATTTGAACAAAATGTTGTGACAAGACTTGCTTTTAATGATGAAGGAAAGGTTATAGCTATAGGAGATCTTTCAGAGGAAAGACTTGCGCAAAGTCAATTAGGATTCTCTCTTACAAGATAATTTAATTCAAATGGCAGTTCATATCATGGGCTGCCATTAATTCTTATATCATGCGCCCGAAGGAGATATTCTTGTTCTACCTTTTATGGTTATGACTTCAACAAGATCACCAACTTCAAATTTATAATCACTAATTTCTTGTACTACAGAAATTGTTCTCCCATCGTCCATATTGATGGTCAGCTGGATTCCTTCAACAGACTGAATATTTTTAGATACATTGCCACCTATGGTAGCTCCTATAGCTCCTCCTAATACAGCTCCTATTTCAGATTCAGGTTTAGAGTCACTTACTTGACTTCCTGCTGCAGCACCTACTAATCCACCTACGATAGTTCCGGACTTTGTCTCTCCTTCTATTGATACTCTTTTTAAAGAGACTACTTCTCCGTAAAGTACATTTGAAATTCTTTGTGAAGAGTCACGATCGTACGTATCAGGTTTTAGAGATGAATTGGCACAACTTGTTAGAAAACAGATATAAGTTATTAGTAGAATAAATTGTTTCATTCTTGTTTAGCTATAAATAGAACTTTCAAATTCTTTAAGGGTATTAAGGCATCCGCCTTCAGAAAAAGGAAGCATTTGCATTAAAATGACTGCGGCAATTTCATTTTTTGGATCAATCCAAAAAAACGAGTTAAATAAGCCAGCCCATCCTGCACTATTCTTCGGTCGCCCGGAATCTATGTCTTCATGATTAATCATGAAACCTGGACTCCAAGATTTGGTGGATGAGGGAAAAAAATCTACATCCTCAGAAAGCATGGGTGCCTGCGAAAGCATTTGTTTCATAACTAACTCTTCATTCAGGCTTTTGAGCATAGACTTATGGGAAGAGATAGAAATTATCTGTCTGTCAGGTCCTTGGCCTGCATTCAGGAAAATCTTAAGAAACTTCGAATAATCTTCAATGCTGGATATAAGGTTTCCTCCACCGGAGTAAAATGAGGATTTTTCAGGAACTTCGAAGGGCATTTCAAAGTATTCATTGTCATTTCGTCCGTAAACTTTAGCTACTCGTGAATGTTTGCTTTTATCAAGATCATAAGATGTGTTAGCCATTTCTAATGGCTCAAAAATATTAGTATGCATGTATTCTTGTAGAGAGCATTCACTGATTTTCTCTATCAACACACCCAGCCAATCAATCCCAATACCATATTCCCAGCTTGTACCGGGTTCAAAGATTAGTGGAGCTTTTAGAAACTCGTCATTATTTGCGAAGGCACTTTGTAAATCACCTCTCTCAACAAGTTTAGCTATTGATTCGTTCCATATTTCGTAAGCAAAACCAGAGGTATGTGTTAACAGATGTCCGATATTTATATCATTTGATACATCAGTTAATATTGCGTCACCGTTCTCATCAAATCCTTGAATGACTTTTTTATCGCTAATTTCTGGAAAAAAATCTTTTAAATTTGTATCTAGGGAAAGAATATCTCTATCTATCAATTGATAAATACACGTTGAGGTTATTGCCTTGGTCATAGAAGCAATTCTAAAAAGCGTATTATCATCAACTGGATTTTTATTCTCTAGATCATTAAAACCAAAATGACCTTTGTATAGGTTACTGTCCCTAGATATAACCGCAGCCGATATAGCGGGGACTTTTTGCTTAGCAGCATTCTCTAAAATATTATCTATTTTTGGAGAATCTATTTGCATTTTAGAGACTTGTGAATTTATCTAAGTGGAAATCAGCATTTCCAAATTGAGAGTCAATAACGAGTAATCTTTTAAAGAAATGACCTATCCTTAACTCTTCGGTGACTCCCATACCTCCGTGAAGTTGAACGGCACTTTCTCCTACAAATATTCCAGATTTACCAATCAAATGTTTTAAAGCATGAATAGTTCTTTGAGAAAGAGACGGATCTTGAACAGTTTCCATGGTGGCACGAAATAACAGAGATTTACACTGTTCATACTCCATAAACATATCTACCATTCGATGTTGAAGTACTTGAAAATCTGATAGTGGATGATCGAACTGTTCTCTCTGCTGAGTGTATTCCACTGTGTCTTTATATAACACTTCCATGGCTCCGACAGCCTCGGCTGCTAAAGCCAAGATAGCATCATTTACCACTGCTTGAAGAATGGAAAACCCTTTATCTTTTTCTCCGATGAGGCATTCTGATGTTACTTGTACATCTTTGAATGAAATTTCAGAAGCCCTAAGACCGTCAACAGTTGGGAAATTCTCTCTGTCTATTCCTTCAGCATCTGCATCTATAAGAAATAAACTGATCCCGTCTTCATCTACCTGACTACCATTTGTTCTGGCAACCACAACGATTTTATCTGCCGATTGTGCATTGAGTACCATAGATTTTTTACCATTGATAATGAAACCATCACCTTCTTCCCTGGCTGAGGTTGCAACATCCTCTATATCAAATCTGCTTTGTTCTTCTGCATAAGCGAGAGTAATTTGTAAACTACCATCTATGAGCTTAGGAATGATTGAGTCTTTAATTTCTTTAGAACCTCCTCTTTTTATAGATCCTCCACCCAAAACTATATTCGCTAAAAAAGGTTCAAGTACCAATCCTTTACCGAATTGCTCCATGAGGACTAATGTATCTATCTGGTTACCACCAAACCCTCCATCCTCTTCACTAAATGCCAATCCGAGCCAGCCTAATTCGGCCATAGATGACCAGTATTCTTTACTAAAGCCAGGATCTTCTGAGCTTATTTTTATTCTATTCGAAAGGTCATAGTTTTCTTGAACAAAACGTTCGACGCTTTGCTGAATCATTTTCTGTTCTTCAGACAGTTCAAAATTCATTTTGAGCTACTTTTTGTGAGACCCAGAACTTTTTTTGCGACAATATCCTTTTGGACTTCGCTTGCTCCGCCATAGATTGTGAAATATCGACTATTTAAATATCCTGCCGTTCCTCCTTTTGCGAAAGAAGGGCCAACACCTTTGTCACCCCAAGCAGAAGAGTATATCCCGCTGGCTTCGACGGTAAGTTTCTGAATTCGTTGCTTAATCTCTGTCCCTTTAAGTTTTAAGATCGAGGATTCAGGACCAGGCTCACCACCAGCTGCTGCCGAAGCTAAGCTTCTCAACTCAGTGAACTCCGTGGCTAACAAATCTATTTCTAACTCACCCACTTTAGATTTATAACTAGAATTATCCATGAGATTTCCGTTCCCTCTTTGTATGGATCGAGCATTATCTTTGAGTTGTTCTAGCTCTACTAAAGATTTAGATAATCCTGCCAATCCAGTTCTTTCATGTTCAAGCAGCCCTTTTGCATAGGTCCAACCTTTACCCTCTTCACCAATTCTATTTTCAACAGGGACTTTTACATCTGTAAAATGCACTGTATTAACAGTATGTGAACCTCCTAATGTGATTATTGGTTTGACCTCTATACCTTCTTGCTTCATGGGAAACAACAAAAAGGTGATTCCTTGCTGTTTAATTCCCGAATCATCTGTTCTTGTAAGACAAAATATCCAATCCGCAACGTGAGCCAAAGTTGTCCATATTTTTGAACCATTTACTGTGTAATAAGTTCCGTCATCTGACAACACAGCTTTTGTTTTAAGGTTTGCTAAATCTGAACCAGCTCCGGGCTCGGAATAACCCTGGCACCAATTTACCTTTCGATCTCTAATATCGGGTAGGAATCTATTTTGCTGTTCTTCATTTCCGTAATTCATCAATATGGGTGCCAACATACCGAGTCCAAAAGGGAGATCAAAAGGGATATTCGCCTTTGCTGTCTCCTGTTCCCAAATATAATGTTGAGTTGGAGTCCATCCTGGACCGCCAAATTTTTCTGGCCACTTAGGTACATCCCAGCCGCCTTTTTCTCTGGCTTTTTCAAACCAGCCCAATCTCCAGGAGAAATAGTCTTCTCCAGATTTAATTTTATTTTCTTCGAAAAAAGATCTAACTTCATCCCTAAATGCAAGATCTTCACTGCTTAGATTTATATCCATATTAATTAATGAAATAGTTGAAAATGAGCGTAAATACTAATGTTTTTTGACTTCGAAAGCTAGGAAAATAGAGCTTTTAAAGATTCTTTAATATTTTTTTCATTTTCCTATTAAGATAAACAAATTATGGAAGAACTATTAGAAAAATTTAACGATGAGTTTCGTGGACCGTCCATGGAATTTTTTAATCTAAAGTATGATTCTATTGAAGATGAGCAAATCTGGTTTTCTTGTGAATTCAATAAAATGTCAGGAAATCCAATGGGTTTCGTTCAGGGTGGAATGATCTCTGCAGCTTTAGATGACGCTACCTCTGCAGCAATGATTGTTGCTTATCAAGAAAAAAAGGCCCCTATGAGCACCAATTTAAATATTTCGTTTCATCGACCACTCGCATTAGGAAAAGCAAAAATGAAAGTAAATTTAGTAAAATTAGGAACCAGAAGTGCTACTTCGGAGGGTAGAATATTCAATTTGGAGGGTGAGTTAGTTGCTACACTGATGCATACAGCTCAGCCTGTAGATATTGGATAGAAAGTATAGGAGAGATATATGAAACCAGTATGTTTGGTATTTGGAGCAGGAGCGGGAATCGGTGGAACAGTTGCAGCTAAATTTGCTGAAGAAGGCTATCATTCTTTTTTATGCAGACGTTCCGATAAAGAAGGTTTAGATAAATTAATTGGAGATATAGAAGCCTCTGGAGGCTCTGCTTCAGGACAACTCCTTAATGCAATAGAAGAGGATGCAATAGAAGAAGTCATAAACAAGGTCGAATCTGATGTTGGTCCGATAGAGGTAGTTATTTATAACTTAGGAGCCCAAACAGGCATGAAGCTGCTGAGTCAAACAACTTATAAAGAATTTGAATGGGGATGGAAAATGGCAAGCTTTGGTTTATTTAGAGTTGCTAAGATGCTTTGTCCGTTAATGGTTGAAAGGGGAAAAGGTACAATATTAGTGACTTCAGCCACCGCTGCGATGAGAGGAAATGCAACCCAGCATTCTCATGCAGCAGCTATGGCAGCAAGAAGAATGCTTTGTCAGTCCCTAAATGCTGAATTTTCATCCAAAGGAATACATGTTGCACACATTATTGTAGATGGCGCTGTAGATGCTCCAGATACACTAGGTAAGATGTTGGGACCTGAAATGTATCAGCAGCTAAGAGAAACAAAAGGTATGGAACATGACGGACTGCTATTACCCAAGGAAATAGCAAAAACGTATTATCATTTATCTCAACAACATCGATCTGCTTGGACTCATGAATTGGATTTAAGAGCTTTTTCAGATCTAGCGTGGTGGAATCATGCCACTATGCTCGATGATGATAAATAGTAAGACTTAAGTATTTAAGGGAAAATCTGCTTTTTCGTCGAAGGCTATTATTTCTTCAAAAGAGTTCATAGCTCTAAGCACATCTAAATCTTGTCTTTGTCCTCCTATAATTTGAAGGGAAGCAGGTAAACCTGAATCCAACAAAGAGATTGGGATCACCCCAGCAGGATTTCTTGTCATATTGATACCCATTGTAAAATCAACCCAAGATGGAGTTTCATTTCCATTTACAAAACCGTCTCCTTCAAGTTTAGGTGCCTGTCCACAAGTTGCAGGTGTAATAATTAGAGGAGCTTCTTCGAAGAATTTTTCTAACTGATAGCCTAACTTATGACATGAGTCTATTGCAGAAGCATATGAAGCTCCATCCATGTTAGTTCCCATTTCGATAAAGAATCTAAGTAAAGGATCTATTTTCTCAAAGTCTTTCGTACCCATTAAGTGTTGTTGTCTTCTTGCACATGCACAAGCCCAAAATATCATCCAATCATCAACAGGATTTTCTTTCCATATGGTTTCTTTTTCTATTATCTCAACCCCTGCATTGGAAAGTAAATTTATAGCCTCTTCACATTTAGATAGAACTTCTTCATCTACGGTTGAGAAGCCCATTGTTGGTGACCATATAGCAGTTTTAGGTACGTCATTAATTAATTCATCTGACCAATTTAAATTATCTGATTCTAAAGAAAAAATATCTGTTGGATCTGGTCCAATAGTTGCGTCTAGAGCTAAAGCATTATCTTGAGTTGTATTAGCCATAGGGCCTTTTACCGTCAACAGGCCTGATCCTGGGGGTGTCTTTCCTCCTATGGGAATCCTTCCTTGAGATGTCTTTATGCCTGATAGTCCGCCCAATGCAGCAGGTATTCTGATAGATCCACCTCCATCAGATCCTGTTCCAAGAGGAATCATTCCCGAAGCTAAAGCCGCTGAAGTTCCTCCAGATGAGCCACCGGCTGAATATTGAAGATTCCATGGATTTTTTGTGCTCCCAAAAGGTACATTGTCAGTCTTTCCTTTATGACCAAACTCTGGTGTATTGGTTTTACCAAGGATTACACACCCTTGATCTCTCATTCTTTGGACTAAAATTGAATCTTCATCTGCTGGAGTATCATTGATATGCAACTCTGAACCAAAACTAGTTATAAATCCTTTTGCATCCTCTAGATCTTTTACACCGATGGGGATTCCAGCAAGTATTCCAACCTCTTCACCTTTCATTATTGCTGAATCAATTTGCTCTGCTTGCAGAAGTGCGTCTTCCGGATTGATGGAACAGAAAGCATTTATCTCTCCATCGAACTTTTCGATATTATTTAAAGCTGATTGTGTTAACTCCCTAGCAGATATTTTCTTTCCTTGAATATTGCTGACTAACTCTTTCAATGAATAATCTCTAAAGTCCATAGTATTCTCTCCAATAATTGAAATGATGTTATCATTTTTTTAATACTAAAATTTTAAATTAACCATGAATTTCGAACACACACAAAAAACCAAAGATCTTATAGTGCAAGTCTCAGACTTTATCGATCAAAAGATAAAACCTAAAGAGGCAGAATATACTCAGGCTATGAATTCTTTTAGAGAGTCCGGTAATCCGTGGCAAGTTCCGGAAGTATTAACTGAACTCAAATCAGAAGCAAAAGCAGAAGGTTTGTGGAATTTTTCCTTAACGGGTGATGAGGGTTATGGACTAACCAATCTCGAATTCGCACCTCTTGCTGAGATGATGGGAGTTGGGTGGACATCTGAAGTTTTTAATTCATCTGCACCAGATGCTGGCAATATGGAAGTTCTAGATAAGTACGGCAGTAGTTATCAGAAAGAAAAATGGCTAAAGCCTCTATTAGATGGTCAGATTCGATCAGCGTTTGCCATGACTGAGCCAAATGTGGCCTCTTCAGATGCAACGAACATTGCCAGCACTATATCTAAAGATGGTGATGATTATGTGATCAATGGAGAAAAATGGTGGACTTCTGGGTATGGCAGGCCTGACTGTGAATTTATGATTTTCATGGGAGTTTCAAATCCTGATGCTCCTAAGCATCAAAGACAATCTCAGATAATTATTCCAAAAGACACTCCGGGTATAACTTTGCAAAGAATGTTAACTGTTTACGGTTCAGATCATGCACCTAATGGTCATGCCCATTTAAAATTTGATGATGTGAGGATACCAAAAGAAAATATTATTTTAGGCGAAGGAAGAGGTTTTGAAATTGCTCAAGGCCGTCTCGGCCCTGGCCGTATTCATCATTGTATGAAAATAATTGGAGCTGCTGAACTTGCCTTAGAACTACTTTGTAAAAGAGCCTCAACACGCAAAGCCTTTGGTAAAGCAATTGCAGAATTAGGTGGTAACTTTGATGTTATAGCCAAGTGTCGTAATGAAATTGAGATGTGCAGATTGTTAACTCTTAAGGCAGCATACATGATGGATACTTTAGGTAACAAGGAAGCTAAAAGCGAAATAGCACAACCGAAAGTTGAAGTACCATCAATGGCGGTTAGAGTAATAGAAAGAGCTATACAAATTCATGGAGGAGCTGGAGTTTCTCAAGATACACCTTTAGCTAGTCTTTACAGTTCAATTAGATATCTGCGCATAGGTGATGGGCCGGATGAGGTACACATGAGGACAATTGCTAAAGAGGAACTCAAAAAGTACGTGGACTCAGCTTAGTTTTACTTCTTTTGATTTAGGATATCTGCAATTGTCTTTTTCTTTGATTTTATAGATAGCATTTTCTTAGCGAATCCCATTTCTTTGTCTGCATTGATTTTATTCAATTTGTATTGCTCTGAGTCCTGAGTAGCAATAATAATCCTTCCTGAGTCAGTATCTAAGCGAATGCTATCCGATTTAAACACTTTATTTTTCTTTGATATAACAACAGCCTCAACATCATTATTAAGATCTTCAGGATGACATCCTTCAATCAATTTTTTAAGCTCTTTTAGTTTCATAAAATTATTAAAGGAGAGAGCAGAAATTTGGTATTTTATTTAAAATCTTCTGCGAGACTTTTCACGGTAGATAATGCTATTTCTTTAGTTTTAATATTATATTTGGGATGATTAACGCCGGCGTACATCATTTCTGTACGCTTAAAATCTTCTATCATCTGTTTGCTTAATCTAAAAAATATTTCTTCCTTGATTGAGTCATTACTCCTTTTTTTATCTCCATATATTCTTTTATTTTCACCAATCTGAATCCATATCTTATCAAGCAAATCCAGTATTTCTGGAAAGTCAGAATTCTTATCACCTGAATATTTAACGGTTTCTACTATTCCTATGAGGGCAGTTTGCTCTTCAAATATTGCACTTTCTTTAAAAAGAAGTGAAATTTTGGAGCCTATTGATATAGACCTCACATCACAGTTTTCAAGAGAATTCGACATTCTTTATAGCAGCTAATTTATGAATTAATTTGAAAGGCTTATATATTTTATATTCTTTTTCACGAGAAGACTATTTGAAGATAAGTTTCTGGTTAAGTCTATAAGGCTTTGCTAAAATTAGTCAATTGCAAAGGGGTGGCTTCGGCCTGAGATCATTGAAACTCTTTGAACCTGATCCATACAATAATGGCGGAGGAATTGCATGCTAAAACGTATATTTTTATTTTTTTCAGTTTTCTTTATTCTCTTTCCTGCTCATACTGACGCAATTGATGAGATTGTCGCAAGTGGTGATTGGCGGGACACCAATTTAAGTGAAGTTGATAGCAGTCTCATTCTTGTTAATGATGAAGATATCCAAAAAAAGCAATACAAGCATTTTGAGGATATCACTTACTTAATTCCAAATCTTAATTTTGCCGCTAGTGATTCAAGACCGCGATATTTTCAGATCAGAGGAATTGGAGAACGATCTGGATATGAAGGAACTCCAAATTCTTCAGTTGGATTTTTGATTGACGACATAGACTTTTCAGGTCAAGCAGGTATAGCTTCTGTATACGATATTGACCAAGTAGAAGTTTATAGAGGTCCCCAAGGTTCTAGGATGGGTGCTAGTTCACTTGCAGGAATGATATACATTAAAACTAAGGATCCTAAGGACTTATTTGAAGCAAACGGAGAAATAACCATTGGTAATTACGGAAGGAACGACTTGAGTGCGTCAATTAATATTCCTTTCACAAAAGGCTTAAAATCGAGATTAAGTATAAGGAAAGAAGATTTTGATGGGTTCAGGGAAAATTTATTTTTAAACAGAGATGACACTTCTAGGAAAGATGAGCAGTCTCTTAGACTCAAGACTAATTGGTTGATTAATGATGCCACCTCTTTTGATCTAGTCTATTTTGATAACAATTTTGATGATCCTGCAGATATATGGACTATTGATGGCTCTCTAAATACCCTTTCAGATAGACCTGGTATGGACTCTCAAGATACAAGAGCTCTAGGTGTAAATCTCGAATTTATAAACAGGCTAAATACTCTCAAGGTTTTATATTCTAAAACAGATACAGATGTAGTTTTTAGTTACGATGCCGATTGGGGTAATGCACAGTCACACTTTCCCTATGTCTATGATTATTTTTCTGAAACTCTTAGACATAGAGAAACTTCTAATATAGAACTTAGAATACTATCCAATAAATTGGATACAAATTTTTCTAATCAAATACAGTGGATAGCTGGATTTTCATTTTATGAAATTGATGAATCCAATGATAGAAAAGATGATGGGGCTTACGGAGATCCAAACGATGGTTTCGGAACTTTCTACAGTGAATCATTTTTCTCTAGTGATTATTCTTCAGAAAGCAAATCCCTTTTTGGAAATTTGGATTACCTTATAAGTGAAACATTAAAGCTCTCTTTTGGTTTTAGATGGGAGGATTGGGATGCTGATTATTTAGATTCAAATGAAGAATTATTCACACCTGATGATTCAATGAATGGAGGAAAAATATCTCTCATTAACTCTTTAGATAATGATCTTAAATACTATCTGAGCATTGCAAAGGGTTACAAACAGGGTGGTTTTAACTTAGGAACTGGTTTAAATAGTTCTTCACTAATAGAAGCAGTATCTTATTCACCCGAATACCTAACCAACTACGAGTTTGGAATAAGCAAATATTTCTTTTCTTCAAAAACTTTTTTAGATTTAGTAATTTTTTATTCAGACAGAAGAGATCAACAAGTTTTGTCATCAACTCAAGTCGACCCACAAGACCCTAATACATTCTTATTTTTAACAAAAAATGCAGCTGAAGGTAGAAATTATGGAGCCGAGTTAAGTCTAAATTCTGAAATTTCAGACACTATCAGTATGTTTTTAAACTTAGGAATACTCGAAACAGAAATAAGGCAGTATCAATCAAGACCTGATTTAGAGGGGAGGGAGCAAGCACATGCGCCTGACTATAGCTTTTCTGCAGGATTGAGCTGGGACATATCAAATAATCTGGAATTACTATTGGACTTGAATGGCAAAAGTGACTTTTATTATTCAGATTCTCATAATAATACTTCCGATGATTACATCCTTACAAATATAAATATGATTTATAAGAAAGATAAAATTAATTTAAATTTCTGGATACGAAATATTTTTGATGAATATTATTCTTTAAGAGGGTTTTATTTCGGTAATGAACCTCCTGCTTTCGAAGATACTTTGTATGAACGTCATGGGGATCCACGTAATTATGGTCTAACATTCCGATATGAATTTTAGATAACATCAATGGAGATTCTTGCTGTCTCTTTGGCAATTATTTATCTTTTACTTGCAGTTAAGCAAAATATTCTATGTTGGCTTGCGGCTATCTTAAGCTCATCGCTTTACTTCTTCATAATGTACTCAGCAGGACTTTACATGGAGGCCTTTTTGCAAATATTTTATATTTTGATGGCTTTATATGGATGGTCGCAGTGGCAAGTAAAAGAAACTGAATTACTTGTGACAAATTGGAATTTTAGTAATCATCTAAAATCATTGATGCTGATAATTGTTTTGACAATCATTTCTGGTTATCTATTAGCTAAATATACTAAAGCATCGCTTCCATATTTTGATGCATTTACCACTTGGGGTGCTGTTGTAGCCACTTATATGGTAGCTAAAAAATTGCTTGAAAATTGGATTTATTGGTTTGTAATTGATTTTGTATCAGTATTTCTATTTATCTCAAGAGAGCTATACATAACGGCTTTTCTTTTTACTGGTTATTTAATAATAATAGTATTTGGTTACCTGGCCTGGAAAAGATCTATGCTTCAAACAAAAAGGGGTTAATATAAATTAACCCCTTTTCATATTTTGCTTTAGTTAAAACAAATCAGCATTCATAACTTTGTTCCATGCAGAAATAAAGTCAGCAACAAATTTATCTTTATTGTCATCTGTTGCATATACTTCTACAAGAGCTCTAAGTTGAGAATTAGACCCAAAAACAAGGTCTGCTCTGGAGGCAGTTCTAGTCTTTTCTCCAGTCACCCTGTCAAATGCCTCATAAGAATTACCGGTACCATTTGGCTTCCACTGGACCCTCATATCAAGGAGAGTTTTGAAGTAGTCATTTGATAGCTCATCGATATTCTCTGATATCAAGCCATAATCACTTCCACTAATACCCAATGATCTCATGCCACCTATTAGAACAGTCATTTCAGGAGCTGTGAGTCCTAAAAGTTGTGACTTATCAAGCATTATTTCTTCAGCACTTACAGAGAGGCCTGATCTATGATAATTTCTGAAAGCACAAGAAAGTGGTTCAAAATATTCAAAAGATTCTGGGTCTGTCTGCTCTTCAGTTGCGTCACCTCTACCTGGTGTGAAAGGCACTTCAACCCCGGCTGATTTCTCAATTCCTACATTTCCAGCAAGGACAATGACGTCGGCAACAGATGCACCAGTTTCTGATGCTATGGTGTCATAAATGGCTAGTACTTTAGAGAGTTGTTCAGGTTTATTTGCTTCCCAATCTTTTTGAGGTGCTAAACGGATTCTAGCGCCATTTGCTCCACCTCGCATATCTGAACCTCTATAAGTCGAAGCACTTGCCCATGCCGTCTCAATCATTTCTTGTAAAGACAAACCTGAAGCCTCAAGCTTGCTTTTTACCTCAGAAACATCGTAATTAGCATTACCTTCAGGAATAGGGTCCTGCCATATTAAATCTTCTTCAGGACTCTCAGGACCCATATAATTAGATCTCGGACCCATGTCTCTATGAAGCAGTTTGAACCAAGCCTTAGCAAAAGCGTCAGCGAATTCCTCAGGATTATTCAGGAAACCTTCAGATATTTTCTTATAACTTGGATCAGTTTTAAGTGCTATATCAGTAGTTGCCATAATGGTAGGTACTTTTTTGCTTGGATCATGGGCATCAGGAGCCATATCTTCCTCAGCCTGATCTATTGCATACCATTGATGTGCACCAGCAGGACTTTTACCTAGTTCCCATTCATACTTGAATAACAACTCAAAGTAGCCGTTATCCCATTGGATAGGGTTAGTAGTCCAAGCACCTTCTAAGCCGCTCGTTATGGCATCTTGTCCAAGTCCGGTTCCGTGTCCATTAGTCCAACCAAGCCCCATTTGCTCAATAGGAGCACCTTCGGGCTCTGACTCAACTAATTCCGCATCTCCAGCTCCATGACATTTACCAAAAGTATGTCCTCCAGCAATCAGTGCAACGGTTTCGTAATCATTCATTGCCATTCTTCCAAAAGTTGTGCGTATATCATGAGCACTGGCCATAGGGTCTGGGTTGGCATCTGGTCCTTGCGGATTCACATAGATTAACCCCATTTGAACTGCAGCGAGAGGATTATCGAGTTCCCTTTCTCCCTTGTATCGAGTATTTTCTAACCATTGCTCTTCTACACCCCATAATATATCTTCTTCAGGTGACCAGATATCTGGCCTTCCACCGCTGAATCCATAGGTTTTTCCTCCCATTGATTCGATAGCTACATTACCTGCAAGAATTAGCAAATCAGCCCAACTTATTTTATTGCCGTATTTTTCTTTAACAGGCCATAGTAAACGTCTTGCTTTATCTAGATTTCCGTTGTCAGGCCAACTATTCAGTGGTGCAAATCTTTGTGCACCAGTGCCACCACCACCCCTTCCATCTGTAGAACGATATGTTCCGGCAGCATGCCAAGTCAATCTTATAAAGAAAGGGCCATAATGACCATAATCAGCTGGCCACCACTCTTGCGAATCTGTCATAAGATCTAGAAGATCCTGTTTGAGGGCATAATAATCAAGTTTTTCGAATTCAGATTTGTAGTCAAAATCTTCACCCATTGGGTTAGATTTCCTATCATGCTGATGAAGTATGCTCAAATTCAGCTGATCAGGCCACCAATCTTTGTTTGAAGTTCCGCTCGAAGTGTTTTTAGTCATTGAGCCATGCATGACTGGACATTTTTCAATATCAGTTTCAGTGTTATCCATAGTAATTTTTTTGATAGTTAACTTATTAACACACAATTTACTATTTCTTGAAGTTTTGATAAATATATATTTTTCTACCTAATAATTCGATAAAATCGAATGTACAATGATTACACTTAAACAAATTAACTATGCATTAGCTGTAGCAGATACACTTCATTTTAAACGCGCTGCAGATAAGTGTTTCGTTTCTCCCTCGACACTAAGTAATGCAATAACGGAAATGGAAATTCAACTTGGAATTCAGATATTTGAAAGAGATAACAAAAAGGTAATACTCACCGAATTAGGTTCTTTAGTTATCGATAAAGCCAAAGTTATCAAGACTGAAGTTGATGGTATCAATAAAATTAGCCAGCTAAATGCAGAGCCTCTATCAAATAAAATATCTCTAGGCATAATCCCTACCATTGGCCCCTTTCTATTGCCTATTTTGCTGCCTAAATTAAAGTCGGATTATCCAAATTTGAATCTTAATATCATTGAGGCTCAAACTGATGTATTACTTAACAAGATATCATCAGGAGAAATTGAATTAGCAATAATGGCTCTACCTTTCAATACCAATGGCTTCAATGTACACAAGTTTTGGACTGAAGATTTTTATTGGATTAGCAGAAAAAATGATCCAAGATCAAAAAAAACTTCCATAAAAGCAAAAGAGATAGATTTAGATGAGTTAATTATGTTGGAGGAGGGAAATTGTTTAAAAGATCACATCTTGGATGCATGCAAAATAAAGAATACTTCAAAAATTACTTTCAATGCATCAACTCTTAGCACTGCCATAGAATTAGTAAAAGGAGATATTGGGACAACATTTGTGCCTGAGATGGCTGTAAACCAATTATTGGTTGCTAATCCTGAACTGAAAGAAACCAAATTGGATGAAAAAGGTCCACACAGAGAAATAGCAATAATATCAAGAAATAATTATGCAGGTGATAGAGATATTAAAAGCCTGATAGATTTATTTACTGAACAATTAAACATTAACCAAAAAATCAAAGTAGAGTGAAAACACTTATCACTTTAAAAGCTTTATGAGTTAATCTAATTTATGTGAGAGAATATATCTAAACGGAGTAAATTATGGCAAAAGCTTTATATCCCGGTACGTTCGATCCAATAACACTTGGTCATATAGATATCATTGATAGAGCATTGCATCTATTTGATGAGGTTACAGTAGCTATTGCAACTAGTGCTGCAAAAAAACCCATTTTTACTCTAGAAGAGAGAATTGAGCACATTGACAAAATATTTGAAGGAAATAAAAAGGTTAAGGCAATAGGATTTACTGGTCTTGTGGTAGATCTTGCAAAAGAACAGGAATCTAATATTCTTATCAGAGGTTTAAGGGCTGTATCTGATTTCGAATACGAATTTCAACTGGCAAATATGAATAGGGCAATGTCTCCAGATTTAGAGAGTGTATTCTTGACTCCCAAAGCAAAATTTTCATTTCTTTCCTCAACACTTGTGAGAGAGATAGCCTCTATGGGTGGAAAAATTGAATCATTCGTTGACCCTATCGTAATGAATGCTTTACAAGAAAAGTTTAAAAAATAGATTGGCATTTAGGACAATAGGCACTGGCTCTTTGTCCAATTCTTTGACCTTTAATGATTGAGTTACATTGATAGCACTCTTTTCCTTCACGTCCATAAACCCTTAAACTTTGTTTAAAATACCCTGGCGTATTATCTCCTCCAATAAAGTCACGTAGTGTAGTTCCTCCTTCCTCAATTGATTTTCTGAGAATTTGTACAATTTCTTTAGCAAGTAAATCATATTTTTCTCTAGGTACCTTACCTGCGATGGATGAAGGCCTAATTCCAGCTGCGAATAAAGCTTCGCTTGCGTAGATGTTTCCTACTCCAACTACAACTTTAGAATTCATTATAAAATTCTTAATGGCAACTTTTCTTTTTCTAGATTTATAAAAGAGATAATCGCCACTAAAGCTATTACCAAGAGGCTCTGGACCTAAGTTTTTTAAAAGAAAATGTGTATCGATATCCTTTGACCATAAAAAGCAACCAAATCTTCTAGGATCGCAGTACCTCAAAATGGTCCCATCTTCAAAGCAAATGTCGATATGATCATGTTTTTTGAGATTCTCTTTTTTGGATATCCTAAGACTTCCAGACATCCCTAAATGTACGATCAGATTTTCATTTGAACTCTCGAGTAAAAGATATTTTCCTCTTCTTTTTATGTTTTCAATTTTTTTCTTCTCTAATTTTCTTTTGATCAAAGATTTAGGTACAGGCCATCTTAATGAGGGTTGCCGAATTATCACCGAACTTATTGTCTTATTGATTATATGGGGTTCTATGCCTCTTAAGGTTGTTTCTACTTCTGGTAATTCAGGCACTTTCGCTCAAGCTAGTTTTTCTGAGTTTGTGAATCAGTTATTTCTTCAATCACTCTTATTAATGCTTCAGCTATCTCATTTGGAACCTCTTCTTGAAGAAAATGACCAGCTGTAGTTTTTGAAAGACGCGCATTTGGAAAATTTTGTTGCATTATGGGAAGTCCTCTTCCTAGAATGGGATCATTTTCGCCCCAAACTATTTCGGCAGGAATTTCTAATGTATTTACGTATTCTTCTACTCGGCGCATCGAAGGAGTACTTGGATGATTTGGTCCATCGGGTACCATTCTCATCATTGCAAGAGGTGCCTTGGAATTTCCACTTTCATAAACAGGTCTTCCATAAAGTTCAGCAACTTCTAAGGTCCATGAATCAGGATTTCCTTGAACACTTTTCAATCTCTCGAATATCGAAAAGATTACCTCTAGCAAAAGCTCACCAATTACTGGAGTTTTTACTAATGCATGAGCCGGAGACAGGTCAGCATTTACTCTAGGAGCATTAAAGCCCGTATTGAGCAAAACAGCTCCTTTTAGCAATTCAGGAGAAAGGGATAATGCACCCATACCGATGGGTCCGCCCCAATCTTGTCCTGCATATACTAATTCTTTAAGTTCAAGCTCCTTCAAGACCTTATTTATCCAGTAAATATGATTTTCTAAAGTATGTTCACTTGCTGGTATTTTTGAAGAAAATCCCAAACCCAGACTGGTCGGCATAATGACTCTTACCTTATCCAGAGGTAATTTTTCTACTACTTTTCTATATAAAAACCCTGAAGTAGGGTTACCATGCATTAAAAAAATAGGGAACCCTTCCCCTGTCTCTACAATATGAACCTTCAATCCTGGTTCCACCTCTATAAAGTAACTTTTATAGTTTGAATCAACCATATTTGAAGCATAAATTGGCAGAGGAAAAGCTTCATATGTTCCTGAATCCAAAACTACTTGGCCGTTACCAGTTGGAGTAACTACATATCCATCACGAGTTACAAAGAAACTTAGGATAATCAAAGCTATAGCTATGAGAACGAGAATTCTTAGAAAAGTTTTCATAGAATTTTCAGTTCATTTGATTGCTTATTTTTATCAGGTCATCGGGGCTTAGTATTCCGACAGAAGCCTTCAGTCTCAGCATTGAAATAATGTAATTGTATCTTGAGCTTGCATAATCTCTTTGTGCTTGAAAGACTCTTTTTTGAGCATCCAGCAAATCTACAGTATTTCTTGTACCAACCTCATAGCCCACTTGCGTAGCTTCAAGTGCAGATTCTGCAGATGCGAGGGCTTGTTTTCTAGCGGTGACATTAGCTACTTGAGTTTGAACGCCAAAGTGATTGGATCTAATATCTCTGATAGTAGATCTCTCAGAGTAAATTGCTTGCTCTTTAGATCGATCATAATTAGCGTAAGCTTGCCTTCTTGCTGAGCTAATGGCGCCTCCTGCAAACAATGGTAAGTTAAATTGAATAGAATATTGTCTGGTGTCTTGTTCAACTCCAAATAATGGATTTTGAATAAAACCACCGAATTTACCCTGTTTTGTTGTACTTGTTGAGACTCTTCCAACCAGGTCTATTTGGGGAAGATGATTGGAAGCAGATGCTCTAGCTGTTGCTTGCGCCGCATCTCTTTGAAGTTTAGCTGCTTTGAGTTGATAATTATTTTTTATGCCTAAAGACACCCAGCTCTCTCGATCTAATGGATCAGGTAGTGATATTTCAAATTCATCCATTAATGGAGAAAGTAAGCTTATCTCTCTCCCGACTATTGAAGTAAGAGTTTCTTTTGCAGTATCCAGTTGAGATTCTTGTGCAATTCTCGATACGACTGTTAAGTCGAATGCTGCTTGGGTTTCTTGCACTTCTGTAATTGCCGCTAGACCAACATCAAATCTTTTTTTAGCTAAATCTCTCTGTCTACCTATTGCTTTTTCTTCTGCTTTAGCAGCATTTAGACTATCGATTGAGTTAAGAACATTGAAGTAAGCTGAGGCTACCCTGATCATAGTTTCTTGTTGTTGATAGGCAAATTCTGCAGCTGCTGCTTCTGACAAAGCTGTTCCTCTCTCAAATTGAAACCATTTATCTAATCTAAAAATTGGTTGATTTAAATTCGCAAAGTAAGCATTAGAGTTGTATTGATCTATAAGCTGCTCTTCAACTCTATACTCATTCCAGTTAGTGCTTCCGGACACACTCAGTGTTGGAAGGAGGCCCGCTATTCCTTGAGCTTTATTCTCTTTTCCAGAACGGTAAGAAGCCTCAGCAGCTCTTAATAGAGGGTCATTCTTGAGTGCTAATTCATAAACTTCAGAAAGATTTTCTCCTCTGATCGAGCTTGTCATTGTTGCAAAGATTAAGCAAAAGAGAGGGACTATTATTTTTTTTGAGCGCATTTTTTATGATCTATGGGTGTATTAGTCTACTATAACACCTCTAAGACTCGCAACAAAATTAATTCTTAGCCTATAATGAGATTTTACTAAGGAGAAAAAATGACAATACAAGTTGGAGATACATTACCATCAATTAATTTAACGACCATGACCTCTGAAGGTCCTAAACCAGTTTCTTTGACAGAACTTTCTGCAGGAAAAAAAGTTGTTTTATTTGCAGTTCCTGGAGCTTTCACTCCAACATGCAGCGTACAACATTTGCCCGGATTTCTTGAAAAGAATAGCGAATTGAAAGATAAAGGGGTCGATATTGTTGCATGTATTTCTGTAAATGACCCTTTTGTAATGCAAGCATGGGGAGAAGATAGGAAAGTTGGAGATGATTTATTAATGTTATCAGATGGAAACGGAGAATTTACAGCTGCAATTGGCCTAGAAATGGATGGGAGTGGATTTGGTCTGGGAACAAGATCCCAAAGATATGCAATGGTGATAGATGATGGAGTAGTCTCAATTTTAAACGTGGAATCTGGTCCTGGTTTAGATGTGAGTTCAGCTGAAACAATCCTTAAACAACTTTAAGATGACTAGGCCTATTTATGACATAGGACAAATCTGTGAATTAGATAAATGGGAGACTTTCATCAATGGTCAACCATTTGATATCTTCAAAAGACTTCGTGAAGAAGCACCAATATATTGGCACGAGGAAAGTCTAGATTTTGAGCCTGGCTTTTGGGCTCTCACTAAACACGAAGATATAGTTAGAGTTTCTAAGGATCCAATGACTTTTTCATCTGCAGTAGGCGGACATTTAATGACAATGGGTGATCCCGAGGTGGTAGATCCATCTGCGGTAGCTGCAATAATTGGGAATATGATAGGAATGGATCCTCCAGATCATCAAATTTACAGAAAAATGGTAGCACCAAGCTTTACACCAAAAGCCATTAGAACACTTGAAGGTGATATGAGGCTCAAGATACGTGAGCTTCTTGAAAATGTTGAAGGCAAAGGAGAATTTAATTTCGTTACTGAAATATCTGAACAATTACCTCTGTGGGTCCTTTGTGAAATGATGGGAATCCCAGAATCTGAGAGACCTAAAATAAGAGATCTAGTAAATAATCTAACTGATGCCTCAATACAGCAAGATCCTAACAATGCCTTTCAAATATGGGTCAATTATATGGAACTTTTCAAGATGGGAAGGGACATGATTGAAGAGAGAAGGAAAAGTCCAACAGATGATCTGATGAGTGTGGTTGCTAATACTAAGATTGAGGGCGGAGAACTTCCCCCAGAGTTACTAGACGGCTTCTTTCTGTTGATGGTTATTGCTGGAAATGAAACTACAAGGAATACACTTACTGGAGGTTTGATGGCACTCAGTGATAATCCTGAAGAGAGAGAAAAGCTTTTGAAAGATCCTTCTCTTATTTCAAATGCTACTGATGAAATGTTGAGATGGGTGACTTCTGTTATTTATTTCAGAAGAACTGCAACAAAAGATACGAATATTAGAGGTCAGGACATAAAAGCTGGAGACAAAGTAGTAATGTGGTACGGCTCAGCGAATAGGGATGAAGATATATTTGAAGATGGACATTTATTCAGAGTAGATAGAGAGAATGCTAAAAAGCATCTTGCATTTGGTGCTGGAGAACATCTTTGTTTAGGCAATAGATTAGGTCATATGCAGATAAGGATTTTATTTGAGGAGCTCCTAGATCGTTTTCCTAATATTCACTCAACATCAGATCCGGTAAGAATACCTTCTAATTTTTTAGCTGGAATTTCAGAACTAAAAGTTAGGATATAAAAATGATCTCAAAAGGGGACGATTTTCCTATCCATCAGTTGCCTGCACCTGTTGCTGAGGTAGGAACTGAAAGAAACTTCTATGATAGATATTTTTTTAATGGTTATAGCAAAGATGGAAGTATATTTTTTGGAGCAGCATTTTGTGTCTATCCAAATCTTAATATAAAAGATGCCAGCTTTATCTTGGTGTTAGATGGTGTTCAGCATAATTTCAGATATTCGGATGTTTTGAACCACGAGAGAATGGAAACAGAGGTTGGTTCTTTCAAGATAGAAATATTAGAGCCACTTAAGAAATTAAAAATACTTATAGACGATAAAGACAAAGAAATATCAGCAAATTTGACTTTTGTAGGAAGATTTGAACCTATGGAAGAACCAAGAATGACCATCAAAAATGGCCCTCGCATTTATATGGATTCAACCCGCATGACACAACATGGTAATTGGAGTGGCTTGATAAAGTTCAAAAGCAATGAAGTTGATTTATCTGAAAAAAAATATGTAGGTACTCGCGATAGATCCTGGGGCATTCGACCTGTTGGAGCGCAAGATTCACAGATTGTGCCGCCAATCAAATTACCCCAATTTTATTGGTTATGGGCTCCTGTAAATTTTAAAGATCAATCTTCTCATCTGTATTTCGTTGATGATGAGCAGGGACGTGCAACAAATTGTCATTCTGTCCTTCAAAATAAGAACGAAAATATAAAACTATATGAATTAAAAAAGGAAGTTGAATATAAAGATGGAACAAGGAGAATCTCACAAGCCCAATTCTCAGCTTTAAAACATGATGGCACTGAATTAACTTGGTCTTTAATTCCCAAATATCATATTTTCATGTGTGGATTAGGCTATATGCATCCCGAATGGGGTCATGGTCAATTCCACGGCGAAAATCAATCACTTTATGATTTTTATGATCTAAGCGAAGATCCACATGATCCGCCATTCCTTCATATTCAAGCTATTTGTGATGTAGAGTTACTGGAAGGAAAATCATCTAAGAAGGGAATAGGTGCATTAGAACAACTTCTTATAGGTCCTCATCTAACTAGTGGATTCGAGAGCCTTTTAGATACTTAGGTATATGTCTCAAAAACTCTCTCAATCTTTCCTCTCTTATTACTCCAACCTATCTAAAAAAGAATTTTCTTTACTGAGTTTTGAAAGAATTTTTGGAGGAGCAAGTCGAGAAACTTATAAGATTAGACTCAAAGATAGTTTGGGTAGTGAAGAACGATTAATTTTAAGACTTTCTCAAGAAAGCTCTCTTATAGAAACTGAACAAAGAATAGAATATTTAGCTTATTCTGCTTTTCAAAAATCCAATGTTCCAGTTCCAATCTTGATTGATATGTCGGAAGATGATTCCACATTCAATGCTCCTTTCATGTTGATGAGAGAGTTGAATGGCGAAGCTGCAAATCCTTTTACTCCTAATAGCTACTCTCCTTACGAACAGGATATTGGCATTCAATTCTGGTCAATTCTCGGTGAAATAGCTAAAAAGAAAATAGATAACGAAATCTTTAAAGCTTTTACTAAAGATCTGGATAAACCTTTTTGGAAAACTGAATTGGATAAGTGGGTAAAAGTTATAGAAGAAGATTCAATTGGAGTAGAACCAATATTAGATGCCGGAATAAGATATTTATATAAGTATCCTCCTAAAGAATCTAACAATATTTGCATGGTTCATGGAGACTATAGAAGCGGTAATTTCCTTTATTTTAAGAATAAAATAACCGGTATTCTTGACTGGGAAATGGCTCATTTAGGTGATCCTTTAGAAGACCTAGGTTGGGCACTGTCTCCAATTTGGAGTTGGCAAGATAGAGACCGTCCAGCATATTTGATACCAAGAGATGAAGCCCTTGATGTTTGGGAAGATTCCAGTGCTCACAAAGTTGATAAAAAAGATCTTGAATGGTGGGAACTTTTTGCGGCAATCAAAGGTATGGCTATATGGATTTCAGCTGGAAATGAGTTTAAATCTGGAAAGAATATTGATCCTATTAATTTATTTTCTGCCTGGATACCTGGTGACATACATTTAGAAATAATTTTGAATACGTTGGAAAGTAAGATATGAAACCAGATATCAATATAGCTCTCTTAAATGCTGCTCAAGAAATACTTCATAGATTTAGCCCACTCATTGAGGATGAATATGAGAGATCTCGTTTAGGTTCATGGGGCGCCCTTATTTTAATCTCTGCCATGAAGGTGGACGGAGCTGGTACTTTGTTAGAAAAGGAGAATCAAGACATAATTGATTGGTTATTGTCACATTCAAGAATTAATGCAGATCAGTTGGAAGTTTTTAAGTCATCTGATTCTGGAAGTGAAACCATAAGCTTTCTAGATGAAAATAATCAAAAGTTAAGGGCACTGTTGACTAAAGAGGTAGAGTTTTTAGAGAGTAGTGACAAAAAAAATGAGATATTAAGTGCCTACGGGCTGTTAAGGTCTATGCATCATAGAAGAAAAGTGAGTGATTTAGTTGGTTTACTGCAGCAAAGCCTAGATTAGCTTGTCCATTGAACAAAAGATATAAATCCATAGGCTCCTAGAACCAAAGGTGCTAGGTATAGCGTAGGCAATATTACTTCGGACACTTTTCTTGCTGTTTTTTCGATTTTTTTCACATTTTCATGATATCATTTTAAATGATGTAAGTCTATAATTTCTGTGAATATAATGTGAAAAAGCTGTGAAATAGCTACTTTTTAGAATTTTCAATAGAAAATTGGACTATTCCTATACCATTCTCCCCTCTAAGAGAATAAAGCAGATAGTTTTTACCGTCTTCTAAAAAAATTGCTGGATCTCGAAGCTGATTAACTGGAATATTTATTGCGCTTTCAACAGACTCATAGTTTGGTAACAAAGCACCCTCCCAAATCTTCTCAGGTCTTAGAACCTCGATCGGTGTAGAGGCTTTCCACATATTTAATGGAAGTGAAAGGTCAATTGTCGAGAGAAGTATACGTTCTGGCTTGTCTCCCTTTCTTGTGTGAAAGACAAGTAATTCATCACCATTAACCATCACTGCGCAGTGCCTCGTTTCTGTTTCCATTATTTGGTTAACAATAGTGAAATCTTCTATATCTCCAGTATTTTTATATATAACGCCGGGCATAGATATCGCATAATTTTTACCTTTATATGCAAATTTTCTAAAATAAGGCCATCCAACTATTTTCTTATTTGCTACAAAATTAATTCCATCTTTGGATGTAGCCACTCTTGTCTTCTGGAGGCCAAAATCATCTAATCCATGAAAATACAGGATTATTCTCTGATTAGTTTGATCAACATGGACATCTGGTGAAGCAATATGGGGAATGGTCATGTCATCAATTTTCGTTGGTATGTGTGCGATAAGATCAACATGGGCATCCCTATCTCCCAAGTCATTAACATTGAAATCATCAGGAATGGATGGTTTTTCATTTAAAAAATACGAATTCTCGAGTTTTAATGTCCCTCCACTTAAGATCTTCCAGGGACCTTCAAGGTTATCTGAATAGGCAAGTTTAATGTTATCTCCTTTATGATCTGCAAAGTACAAATAGTATTTTCCTAAGCCTGCAATCCAATTAGGTGCTCTTATTAAAGAAGGACCATTTATATTAGAGCCGATCTCCTGATCAAGAAATGGAGGTATTATTGGTTCATCAACAAAACGAGTAATTTTTATTTTCACATTATTCTTTTTCAATGAAGCTTAATAATAATCCTATGATTGATAGTAATAAATAATTCTTCACCTCTAAATAATATTTAATTTCTAGTCACTCAGTTTGCTACCCAGAGGTTATAATATGCCAAAACCAAATGGCAAGAGAATATACTGCAAAGTCAATTGAAGTCCTTTCTGGGCTTGATCCTGTCAAAAAAAGGCCGGGCATGTACACCGAGACATCTCGTCCAAATCACCTAGCTCTTGAAGTAATAGACAATAGTATTGACGAAGCTCTTGGAGGCTTTGCATCTAAGATCAGTGTTTGTTTGTTCAAAGATGGATCTTTGAGTGTAGAGGATGATGGAAGAGGTATGCCGGTTGATATCCATCCTGATGAAGGTATACCTGCGGTTGAATTGATATTTACTAGGCTACATGCTGGGGCAAAGTTTTCTAATGAAGATTATAAATTCTCAGGAGGCCTTCACGGAGTTGGCGTCTCTGTTGTTAATGCTCTGTCACTTTATCTGGAAGCAGAAATAAAAAGAGATGGAAAAAAGTATTCAATAAGATTTGAAGATAGTGAAAAAAAGATAGATCTCAAAACTATCGATAGCGTGGGACAAAAGAACACAGGCACTAAGGTGACTTTTTTAGCTGATCCACAGTATTTTGATAATGCGAAAATATCTGTAACTCAACTAACTGCAGCCTTAAAGGCCAAAGCAGTTCTATCGCCGGGTTTAAAGATTTCTTTTTTTGATGAAAATACAGGAAATTCAGAAAGTTGGTGTTTTGTAGACGGACTCGCCTCTTATCTAGCTGCTTCAAATCAAGGAGGGGAAGTAGTTCCTTCAGATCCTTTTGAGGGTGAGTATCTTTCAGATGATGGAGGTCTTACGTGGGCACTACAATGGGTACAAGGAATAGCTGATCCTATATCTGAGAGTTATGTTAACTTAATTCCTACTTCTCAGGGTGGGACTCATGTAAATGGCACTAGATCAGGACTTACTGAAGCTCTAAAAGAGTTTTGTGATTTTAGGAGCTTAATACCCAGAGGTGTTAAATTAACGGCAGACGATATTTGGCTAAACTGTAGTTCTATAATCTCGGCAAAAGTAAAAGATCCTCAATTTACTGGTCAGACCAAGGAGAGATTATCATCTAAAGAATTCACAAATATTTCTTCACAGATTATTAAAGACTCTTTCAGTCTTTGGCTCAATCAACATACAGAAGAAGGTGAAACTATTGCAGAAATATGTATTGCTAATGCTCAAGCTAGACAAAAGAGCAATAAGAAAGTTGATAGAAAAAAAATAGTATCAGGACCTGCATTACCAGGAAAATTAACTGACTGTACCACTGATGATCCAGAGCAAGGAGAACTATTTTTAGTGGAGGGAGAGTCAGCTGGCGGATCTGCCAAAAGGGCAAGAGATAGAAACTTCCAAGCTATTCTCCCTCTCAAAGGCAAAATTATGAATACTTGGGAAGTAGACGTAAGTGAAGTATTAGCCTCTCAAGAGGTCAATAACATTGCAATCGCCCTTGGCGTTGAACCCGGAAGCAATAATTTAGATGGACTCAGATATGGCAAAGTTTGCATTTTAGCTGATGCAGATTCGGATGGACTACATATTGCCACTTTATTATGTGCTCTTTTCTTGAAGCATTTCCGACCTTTAGTAGAAGCAGGAAGAGTCTTCGTTTCGATGCCACCTCTCTACAGAATTGATCAAGGGAAAGATGTGTATTACGCTTTAGATGATCCAGAAAAAGATAAATTGGTGGATGAATTACAGAAGAAAAATAAAAGAACAAAAATAGAAGTTCAAAGATTTAAAGGACTAGGAGAAATGAATGCTTCCCAACTAAGAGATACTACTATGTTGCCTGGAGCAAGAAGACTGGTCCAACTAACAGTTAAAAATGGAGATAAATCATCTCAAATGGTTGATATGTTGCTATCAAAAAAGAGGTCTCAAGATAGAAAAGAATGGCTTGAAGATAAAGGAAACTTAGCTAATGTCTGAAAAACTTGAACAGCAATCTTTAAGTCAGTTTAGCGAGAAGGCATACCTTGATTACTCAATGTACGTAATCCTTGATCGTGCTTTACCCCATATAGGTGATGGACTTAAACCGGTACAAAGGAGAATTATCTATGCTATGTCTGAGTTAGGTCTAAGTTCAGCAGCTAAATATAAAAAGAGTGCGAGGACGGTAGGAGATGTAATAGGTAAATTTCATCCTCATGGCGATACAGCCGCTTACGAAGCAATGGTTCTTCTATCTCAATCTTTCTCGACCAGATATCCTCTTATTGATGGTCAAGGTAATTGGGGCTCCATAGATGATCCAAAATCTTTTGCTGCAATGAGATATACAGAGTGCCGTCTCTCGCCATATGCGAAAAGTCTTTTGGAAGAGCTTGGGCAAGGTACTATAGATTGGGACAGTAATTTCGATGGAACACTTCTAGAACCTACTGTATTACCAGCGAGGTTACCAAATCTATTATTGAATGGCGCTACAGGCATAGCTGTTGGAATGGCAACTGACATACCTCCTCACAACCTAAATGAAGTTGTAAACGCATGTATTAAAATCCTGGATGAACCTAAAGTTTCTGTTGAAGAACTTTATAAAATTATTCCCGGACCTGATTTCCCGACTCAAGCTGAAATAATTTCATCTGAAGAAGAACTCAAAGAAATTTATCAATCAGGTAGAGGGTCTGTAAGAATGAGGTCTACTTATAGTATTGAAAATGGTGAAATTGTCATTAGTGCCTTGCCTCATCAAACATCAAGTTCAAAGATATTGGAACAAATAGCACTTCAAATGGATGCAAAGAAGCTTCCCATGATCGTAGATTTAAGAGATGAGAGCGATGAAGAGAACCCTACTAGATTAGTGCTAGTACCAAAATCTAACAGAGTCGATAAAGATGCAGTCATGAAACATTTATTTGCCACAACAGATCTTCAAAAGAACTATAGGGTAAATATGAATCTTATTGGCCTTAATGGTAAACCTCAAACAAGAGATATTAAGCTTGTTCTAAAAGAATGGCTAAAATTTAGATCTCAAACAGTAACGAGAAGACTTCAGTATAGGTTGGATTGGGTTTTAGATAGACTTCACATACTTGAGGGTCTTCTAGTTATCTATCTCAATATTGATGAGGTGATTAATATCATCAGAAATGAAGATGAACCGAAGAAAGTATTACAGAAAAAGTTTAAATTAAGCGTAGTCCAAGTTGATGCTATTTTAGAGATAAGACTGAGACAACTTGCGAAGCTTGAAGAAATAAAAATAAAAGAAGAACAGAGTAATCTTGACTCCGAGAGGAAAGATTTAGAAAAGTTATTAGGTTCCAAAACTCGCCTCAAGACTCTAATCAAAAAAGAGTTGAAAGCTGATGCAGAGATTTACGGAGATCAAAGGAACAGTCCTATAGTCACAAGAGAGGAAGCTTCTGCTTTCGATGAAACAGAATTGATATCGTCTGATCCAGTTACGGTTGTTTTGTCAGAAAGAGGCTGGATAAGAGCTGCAAAAGGACATGAAATTGATCCAGAATCTTTGAATTATAGGGAAGGGGATAGTTATTTTTCATCAGCCTTATCGAGAAACAATCAGAATGCTGTATTCTTAGATTCCAAAGGTAAGGCATACACTTTACCTTGTCATTCACTTCCATCTGCAAGAGGACAAGGGGAACCCCTTTCTGGAAGATTAAATGCAGAATCCGGTGAAACTTTCATGGGAGTAATTTCTGGAACAACCGAAGAAAAGGTTGTCTTAGCAACTTCGTCAGGATATGGATTCCTGGCAAATCTTGGAGGCTTGCAAACCAAAAATAAATCAGGAAAAGCAGCGATAAGGGTTCAAGAAAATGCAAAAGTTTTGATTCCCAAACTAATCGAAGATGAAAAAGATGTGCTGGCTGCCATATCAAATCAAGGTCGTATGCTTGTCTTCCCTCATTCTGAATTACCTCAATTAGCCAGGGGTAAAGGTAATAAAATTATTGGAATTCCAAAAGCAAACTTTGAATCTGGTGAAGAATTTTTACAAGAGTTGGCTGTAATAAGTGAAGGTAGAGAATTGAAGTTGATAAGTGGAAAACGACATTTCACAATTAAATTTAAGGATTTAGAAAATTTTTATGGAAACAGAGGACGAAGAGGAAACTTCTTACCAAAAGGCTTTAGAAAAGTTGATAAAGTTGAAGTAGTTACTCCAGAAAACTTACAGTCTTAAATTTTAAGAAATAAATATACTTTTAACTGGAGAAATCAATGAAAGAAAAATTTCCATCTTTAGGCAATGAGGTAACTATAACCGAAGAAATGTGTGATCTAAACGGTCACATGAACGTAATCTATTATGCTCAAATTTTTGAAGATGAGTTTCCTTTTTATTCTAATTTAGGGTTTAACTCTGATTACTTTAAGGAGGGTTATTCATTTTTTACTCTAGAAATGAATATAAGATATTTGAAAGAGATGAAAAAAGGTGAAATTGCTTTGCCTTGTTTTAGGTACTTTGCAATCAAACCAAAATTAATCCATTACGGAGGGGTTATTCTTAATGAGTCCGGTGAAGTTTCTGCAATAACAGAAAATATTTTGGTCAATGTAGATATGAGTACTCGAAGATCTTGTGAGATGAAAGATGAAATGATTGAGCATCTTAATGGAATGTTGGATGAACATTCTGCAACGGGAGAAGTAGACTTTGAGTTAAGACTAAAGATTTAAATCGATAATAATTCTTTTTGTATATGCTCATCAATTAAAGGAAGAACTTTAGTACTCTCAAGATTTTCTTTTAATTGCTCAAGTTTTGAGGCTCCTAAGATTACAGTCGAGACGTTTTTATTTAGCAAACACCAGGCTATAGCAAGTTTTGACATACTGATATTTAACTTTTCTGCAATAGGAGCTAACTTTGTGACTCTTCCCATCCTCTCCTGACCTCTATCAGACTCTACCATACTTTTTTTGAGCCACTCATAACCAGATAAGGTTGCTCTAGAGCCCTCTGGAATACCATCAAGATATTTTCCTGTTAAAGCACCGGAAGCTAATGGAGACCAGATAGTAGTTCCAAGACCATACTTCTCGTAGAGTGGTCCGTATTCATTTTCAAATCTATTTCTATCGAGTAGGTTATATTGTGGTTGCTCCATAGAAGGAGGAGTCAAGTGATTCGTAAAAGCAAATTCATATGCTTCTGTAATTTCTTCAGCAGTCCATTCTGAAGTTCCCCAATACAAAACTTTACCTTGGGTAACTAGATTATGCATCGCCCATACAGTTTCACCTATCGGTGTATCAGGGTCGGCCCTATGACAGAAAAAGAGATCAAGATAATCTACTTGTAGTCTTTCTAATGCTTGATGACAGGCTTCGGTTATATGCTTTCTGCTAAGGCCGATTTGAGTTGGTAATGGATTTTCTCTCGCTCCAAAGAATACCTTTGAAGAAACGCAGTAAGAGTCTCTAGGATTTGTTAGGGCTTTTAATGCCTTTCCCATTACAATCTCAGATTGTCCTCTTTCGTATCCTTCAGCATTATCAAAGAAGTTAACGCCAGCTTCTAGGCAAGTTCCAAACATCGACTCAGCAAGCTTGGTATCTACTTGTTTGTTGAAAGTTACCCACGATCCAAATGATAGTTCGGAAACTTTCAGACCCGATTTGCCTAAGTTTCTATATTTCATATTATTCCCCTAATAAAACTTGTTTTAATATCTCAACTCCTTTTTCTATTTCCGAATTCGGGATATTTAGAGCAGGAGCTAATCTAAGACAATTTGAACCAGCGGAAACCAAGATTAAACCTTGTTCATATGCTTGATCTAATACTTCATTGGCACTTTTATCTACTAAATCGCAACCAATCCATAATCCCGCCGACCTTACGTCTGAGAATACTCCCTCAGCCTCTAACTCAGATAAAAGATCCAAAAATAATTTTTCCTTTTCACTGACATCATTAAGAAATTTTTCATCACTCACTATGTTTAATACTTCATGAGCGACTGCACAGGCAATTGGATTGCCTCCAAAAGTTGAGCCGTGAGTACCTGGCTGCATACTCTCACCAATAACTTTTGTCGTTAGTGTGGCCCCAATAGGTATTCCACCACCTAATCCCTTGGCGGATGTCACTATGTCTGGTTGAATATCATAATTCATGTATCCATAGAGGCTACCCATTCTCCCAACTCCACTTTGTACTTCGTCAATTATTAGAAGAGCACCCTTTTTAGATGTCACCTCATTGAGTTTTGACATAAAGTTATTTGTCGCTTTGAAGACCCCAGCCTCGCCTTGAACCGGTTCAAGAATCACAGCTGCAGTTTGATCAGTAATGAGCTCTTCTAGACACGATAAGTCGTTAAATACTCCGTGTTTGATTCCAGGCATTAGGGGTCCGAATCCATTCCTGTGCATTTCAGAACTTCCTAGAGAGATATTCAAAAGAGATCTTCCATGAAAAGAGTTTTGAAAAGAAACTATTTCATTTCTATTTTCATTTCTCGAAGAGTGATATTTTCTGGCTATTTTTATAGCAGCTTCATTGGCTTCTGATCCTGAATTACTAAAAAAAATATTTTCTGCAAAAGTTAACTCAGTTAGCTTATTTGCTAATTTAATCGCTGGCTCATTTGTTAAGTAATTACTAAGATGCCATATTTTTTTTGACTGATCTGTCAGTGCCTTGATAAGAGAGGGGTGAGAATGACCTAGGGAATTAACGGCTATTCCTCCTCCAAAATCTATGTATTCTTTATCATCTTGATCCCAAACAAGTGATCCCTCTGCCTTCTTCGGTACGAAATTTGCAGGAGAGTAATTTGGCAACATTACGTTGTCATATACCCCTCTTAATTCATTATTTTTACTATTTTGTCTCATTCACTGAAGTTTATTGGGCGAGAGAGTAGTATTATAGATACCCTTTTTATATGGTCAAAATTGAAAATAACTTAGAAGACAAAATATACAGGATATTGCTTCGTCCCAATCAATCTTCTGATTGGAAATCTAGTTTGATTTTTATCCTTATAATAGCATTCACATGTTTATCAATTGGTATTGGTTTTGCCCTAGCCGGTGCCACTATGATTCTGCCATTTGCAGGATTAGAAATACTTTTTGTTGGTGTATGCGTTTATTTAGTTATGAAAAATACTTATAAGCAAGAAGTGATAACCCTAACAAAAGAAACATTAAAAATTGAAAAAGGACAAGGAAAACGAGACCAAGTTTGGGAATATTTTAGGATGTGGTCTTTTGTTTCAGTAGAGCGACCAGAGCATCCTTGGTATCCAGCGCATATAGTAGTTTCTTCAAAAGGAGAGCGCGTCCCAATAGGCGACTTTCTTACTGAAGATGAAAAAGAAGAATTAGTAGAAAACCTTGAAAGAATAATTCTGGAATTAAAGTAACTACTTTCTTTGGTTAAATCTTTTTCCCACCATTGCTGAAGTAATATTAATCTTTTGAATATCTATAGTTCCACCAGCTATTCCCCAGCCCCAAACATCTCTATATTTTCTCTCCATGGAGTATTCTTTATTAAATCCATAGCCACCCATTAGCTGCATAGCAGATGCAACTACTTCTCGAGCAGTCTCATTTGAAAAACATTTTCCAACACTCGACTCGAAGATACTTGGGAAACCTTCCTGGGCATTATGAGCTGCTCGGTGGATAAGAAGCCTTGATGCTTCAACTTTCATTGCCATTTCCGCTAATTTCATTTGGACAGCTTGAAATTCAACAATGGGCTTACCAAATTGTTCTCTCTCTTGAACATAGTCAATTGCACTCTCTAATGCTCCAGAAGCTTGTCCTAGGCACATTATCGCATTGCCACATCTTTCAAGATCGAAGGCTTCCATCAGTTTTTTAAAACCACCATTAGCTTCAACAATTATATTTTCAACTGGAACTTCTACGTTATCAAAATAAATGTCTGCAGAGGGTATACCATTCCAACCCATAAGCTTTTCTTGCTGACCAAAGCTTACTCCAGGAGCATCTTTCTCGATATAAACTGCTCCAATACCATTTGCACCTGGATCATCTGACATTCTGCAGTAAACAACATAACCCTCAGAATGACCTCCACCAGAACACCATCTTTTAGTACCATTTAGAATAAATTTGTTGTCTTTAATTTCAGCTTTTGTAGTCAGATCAGTCAAGGCTGAACCTGCATTTGGTTCTGACATTGAAACAGCAACTACTATATTTCCTGCACAAACTTCAGGAATGACCTTCTGCTTTAATTCTTCAGAAGCAAAATGTTCTATTGCCTTAACAGGACCGACACAACTTTCAAATATTGGAAAAGCAACTGCTGAAGAAACTTTAGCGAATTCTTCCATGACAAGTAGCGCATCTAAATTAGATAAACCTAGTCCGCCATAATCTTCAGAAACATTGATGCCTAAAAAACCCATTTCTGAGTATTTTTTTAGCCATTCCTTAGAAAGTGGCTCGCTTGTCTTCTCCATTGAATCGGCCACTTCAACCATTTCATTTTGAGCAAATGATCTTGCAGTATCTTGAAGTTCTTTTTGTTGGTCAGATAGTTTAAAGTCCATATTGCTCTCCTAGATAATTCTATCTATTTTAAATTTCTCTATATCTTCTTGAGTGTAGCCAAGGCCAGAAAGAATTTCTACATTATGTTCACCTAATTCAGGCGATCTAGTTTTTATTTGTCCTGGATTTTCTGATAATTCTATTGCAGGACCAACTACCGAGTATTCTTCATCCATGGTTGGATAACTCATCTTAATAAAAGAACCCTTTTCGATAATATGTTCTTCATTAAGTGTCTGTTTTGCTTTAAGTACTTCTCCTACTGGAATTCTTGAACTCTCTAAAGCAGCTATAGCTTCTTGAGATGTTCTTTCTGCACACCAATCTGACATCCTTGCACTTATAAGTTCTCCGTTTTCGCCTCTGCTTAAATCATCTTTAAACCTCTCATCAGTTAACCAATCCTCTTCTCCCATCAGTTTGACCCATCTTTCAAAAAGTGGGCCTCCTACGGTCTGAACAAGGATCCATCCATCTTTTGTTTTGAATGTATCTGATGGACCTGATGTCTGGGCTCTATTCATAGATGCAACCCTATTAACATTTAGTATTTCTTGTTCGATTAAAAGACTGTTAGTTGTTGTAAGCGCTGTTTGTAATAAGGATGTTTGAACCCTCTGACCTCTACCAGTTTTTTGTTTTTCCAAATACGCTAATAGAGTTCCAAAGGCCGCAAGCGAGGCACTACAAAAATCTACATATGGTGCATATGCTTTAGTTGGTTGGTCCGGCTGCCCGGTCATATCCATAGCACCTGACATAGCTTGAGCAACGCCGTCAAATCCAACTCTTTCTGCATAAGGACCGGTTGTTCCAAAAGCTGTGTTTGAAGTCAGTATTATCCCTGGATTTATTAATTTAAGATCATCATAATCAAGACCCATTGATTTGAGTGTCTGTTCTGGTAAGTTTGCAATAACAATATCAGAATTTTCTACAAGTCTTCTTACTATTTCCCTACCTTTATCTTTAGTTGGATTTAAGGTTAAACCCATTTTATTTCGATTGAGCTGAAGAAACATCGCTCCCTGTCCATCTTCTGTTACGGGCGTTACATATCTATCTTCACTTCCACTAATTCTTTCTATTCTGATAACTTCTGCGCCATAATCTGCAAGCAGTGCACCACAAAAAGGTCCTGCAATATATCTTCCAAAATCTAGAACTTTTACACCCTCTAAAATTCCACTCATACAACTTGTTTCCTTTAAATTAAACTTCCCCATTTATTTAATGCATACTAGGATTATAATCAAGCTATGACAGATCAAGAAATACCAGATGGTTTCAAGGAGTTAAAAATTCCCCAACCTCATATAGAAAATTTAGGTCCAGGGTTTTATAAAAAAGAAGATGATCAATTATTTATGATCTTTTTTGCTAAAGAGGAACATAGTAATTTTTACAACTCAGCACACGGTGGAGCGCTCATGGCATTAGCTGATTTTTGCCTGACATCCTCTATGATGAAAGACAGAAATAGTTTAGTTACAACGGTCAGCTTTCATTCAGAGTTTTTAGCCCCTGCACCTATAGGCAGCAAGCTGTTAATCCGCTGTAAACCGAAAAAAATCGGGAAATCATTAGGTTTTTCAGAAGGTGATATAACTGTGGATGGAGAGACTATAATTACTTTTGGAGGAGTCGGAAGAATAATTAAAAATAATGGATAAACAGTACGAAATAATTCTTTACGGGGCTACCGGTTTTACAGGTCAGATTTGTTGTAAGTACATTCGAGATAATTATCCTGATTTGACTTGGGCGATTGGAGGAAGAAATAAAGAGAAACTTGAGCAAATTAAATCAGACTTTAATCTCAATTGTGACGTAGTTGTAGCTGATGGAGCAGACTTAGATGCTTTAAAACTAATGACAAGTCAAACTAAAGTTGTCTTATCTACTGCTGGGCCATTTGCAAGATATGGCTCTTTGCTGGTTCAAGCATGTGTTGAAGAAGGCTCTCACTATACTGATATAACTGGAGAGAATCATTGGGTAAAAGGTTTAATTGATAAACATCATGATGAAGCTGCTTCTAAAGGAATAAGAATTATTCCATCTTGCGGCTATGATTCCATACCTTCTGATATCGGAGCTTTTTTTACTATTTCTCAATTTAACAAACCTGTATTAAGAGTGGACGTCTATCATGAAGCTCAAGGCGGGGCCTCAGGCGGAACAACCGAGACAATATTTACTATGGATGGCGTTGGAAAAGAAATGAGAGACCCTTTTGTTTTGAATCCTGAAGATACAGTATCAGATGAGCAGAGGGAAAATTCTAAAGATGGATTTAAGGTAGAGAAAATTGATGGCCTTGATGGATGGGCCGGTGTAGGCGTAATGGCTGTAGCCAATACAAGAGTTGTAAGACGATCTGCCGCTCTAATGGAGCAGAATCAAAGACCCTATGGAAACAACTTTACTTTTGGAGAACATGGTTTATTTTCTTCAAAAAGAAATGCAAGATTAGCTTCGATAGGACTCCTAATCGGTTTTATAGTTTTAAGTACTCCAATAAAACATTTAGTAAGACCTTTCCTTCCCAAACCAGGAGAAGGACCTAGTCAAGAAACACAAGATAATGGTTGGTTTAGGGCTACTTTTGTAGCTCGTTCTGAAGATAATGAAAAGAAGATTTGTACAATGTATGGGTCTGGAGATCCGGGTTATAAATCTACGGCTAAATTAGTTTGTGAATCCGCAATGGCTCTTGCACGTTCTGATAACTTGCCCGGTGGTCCGGAGTATGGAGGAGTTCTAACCTCTGCTGTTGGATTAGGAGAGGTATTGGTTGATAGATTAAAAAATGCAGAAATTGAATTTAAAGTTATGTCTTAAATTTTGAAATTTCTAAGCTTTTTTCTGATAAGTTTATTTTTCAAAGAAGCAGTTTGAATTACACCATCTTCAAATGGCGCCCAAGCCTCACCCTGAATTAATGGGCTTAGATAATTTTTACAAGACTGAGTAATACCAAAACCATCTTTTGAGATGAAATTTCTAGGCATCTTTTTCTCTATATTTGCTACTTTGCTCAATGCAACTTTTCCAACCTCCCAGGAATATGACTTAGTTTTTTTTCTAACTATTATTGGCATAATCGCGTTTTCTCCCGAAGAAGCGTATTCAACAGCTGCTTTTCCCACTGCATATGCATGATCTAAATCTACCTGGGATGCAATATGTCTAGCCGAACGTTGTAAGTAGTCAGAGACTGCCCAATGATATTTAAAACCTAATTTATTGCTTATCATTTCAGCAATACGAGGTGCAACCCCACCAAGTTGTTTATGACCAAATGAGTCCACTGTCCCTGCATCTGCAAGAAATTTTCCATTCTTGTATTTAGCTCCTTCAGACACGACAATGACGCAATAATCCTCTTTTTTTACAACTTCTTTTACTTTTTTTAGGAATAATTTTTCATTAAAGCTTACTTCTGGGAGTAAGATAATATGAGGAGCAGAGTTATTTTTTGATTTAGCAAGACCTGCAGAAGCAGCCAACCATCCTGCATGTCTGCCCATAACCTCAAAGATAAATACTTTGGTTGAGCTCTTAGACATACTTTTTACATCCAAAGCCGCTTCTTTAGTTGATGTGGCAATATACTTTGCAACGGATCCAAAACCGGGACAGTTATCCGTATAGGGCAAGTCATTATCTATTGTTTTTGGTATGCCAATGCAGGTAACGGGAAATCCTGCATCTTTTGTGTATTGGGCGATTTTGTTTGAGGTGTCTTGAGAATCACCTCCGCCATTGTAAAAAAAGTAACCAATGTCATGAGCCTTAAAAACATCAATGAGTCTTTCATATTCTCTTTTACTTTGATTGACGTCTTTGAGTTTATGTCTACAGGAACCAAAAGCGCCTCCTGGAGTGTGCATTAATTTTTTGATATCGGAAAAATTTTCTAGACTGGTATCAATTAGTTCTTCATTGAGTATCCCAATGATTCCATCCTTGCCAGCATAAAGTTTATTAATTTTCTTTGATTTTCTAGAAGCCTCTATTACCGCAGAGGCAGTTGCATTGATAACAGAAGTAACCCCTCCTGATTGAGCATAGATTGCATTCTGAGATTTCATTGTAAGAATAATACTTTAAAACAAATCTATCTTGTAATCATTCTTGATAGTTATAATGAAGTCATGTCTAAAGAAAGAGTTCATATACTTGGTATTTGCGGAACTTTTATGGGCGGTCTTGCCTTGATGGGGAAAGAGAAGGGTATAGAGATTTCTGGATGTGATGAAAATATATATCCTCCAATGTCAGATCATCTGAAGGATATGGGCATAGAAATAATCGAAGGCTATGACTCCTCTGATCTCCCTGTCGCTGATTACTATGTAATTGGTAATTCAATCTCCAGGGGCAATCCAGCATTGGAATATTTACTCTCTAAAAAGTCTAATCTTATTTCGGGTCCCGAATGGCTTTATGATTATGTTATAAAAGATAAGAAAGTTATCGCAGTATCAGGAACTCATGGCAAAACTACCACTACAGCTATGATCGCTTGGATATTTGAAGATAATAATATTGATGTCGGCTATCTGATAGCAGGAAAACCGAAAGACTTTGAAAAGTCTGCGAGACTTGGGAGTGAAGATATATTCGTCATTGAGGCGGATGAATATGACACAGCATTCTTTGACAAAAGATCAAAATTCATTCACTACAAACCAGATACTTTGATCTTAAACAACTTAGAATTTGATCATGCAGATATATTTCCTGATATATCTTATATTTTTCGAGAATTTCATCACTTACTAAGGACTTTAAAAAAGGAAGCACAGATTATTTTTCCAAATGATGATTCAAATATCTCAAAAGTTCTCGACATGGGTACTTGGAGCAAATTAATAAGTTATGACGTAAACATTAATAACAAAAATTCAGTAATATTCAATGATGACTCAAAGCAAACTACCTATAAAATTGATCAAGAACAAGGTCGAATAGATTGGGAGATGTTTGGTGAGCACAACGCAAGAAATGCGATCTCAGCAGCTTTAGCAGCAAAACAATATGGGATTTCGTTGAAAGATTCTTTGTCTTCACTAGAAAAGTTTCAAGGTGTTTCAAAGAGACAAGATATTATTTTGGATACAGAAGACCTCATGATTATAGAGGACTTTGCTCACCACCCAACAGCTATAAAAACAACCCTAGATGGCCTGAGGAAGAAATTTCCTAAAAAACGCTTACTAGCTGCGATTGAACTGAGGTCAAATACTATGAAATCAGGTTTTCATGATGAGCAATTACTGCATTCAGTTTCCGCAGCTGACCTTATCTTTTGGAAAGGAGATGATTCTGAACAAGTCAAAGGAATTATTAATAAGAATCCATCAAAGTTTTCTGATATTTGTAATGTTGACAATTTTGTAGATGGTATAGATTCATTATTTGTTGCAGGTGATATTTTGCTTATTATGTCTAATGGCAATTTTGATAACCTCTCCAAAAAACTTTTAGAAAAATATAATTAATGGAAAAAGAAACCTCTTCAGCTTTATTTCCTTTATCTGTGAATGTTTTGCCGGGTGCTTATTTGCCTTTACAGATATTTGAGCCTAGATATATTGATATGGTGAGTGAATGTCTAGCTAATTCTGAGGGTTTTTGTATTGTCCTATTTAAAGATGATTTTAACGAAGAAAATAATGATTATCTTCCTCATCATAAAATTGCTACTTATGTCGAGATAGTTGATTTTAATAAACTTGATAATGGCTTACTAGGCATAACGGTTCAGGGTAAATATAAGATCAGGATTAAAGATGTATGGAAAAAGGAAGATGAATTATTGCTTGGAAAAATAGAAAGGATTAACGAAGAAGATGACAATCTATCAAATGAGCCGAAATACCTAGATTTATGGAATATGGTCAAAGAAATTACAAATCATCCTGAAATTAAAAAGCTTAACTTGGATCTTGATCTCCATAGTTCTATAAGTGTTTGTTATATCCTGGCGAGTGTGCTTCCTCTGAGACCTCAAGAGAAACAAACAATTCTAGAATTTGAAAACAACCGAGATAAGCTAGATTATTTAAAGGTTTTGATTAAAAGATTAGGCGGTTAACCTTGTCTCCAGTTTCCATGGAAACCATAAGGAATTCTATGGGGTAGCATAGCCTTTGCAAGCGGCCCACTGGAAACATTTTCTGCATCAAAGATCATCAAATCTGAACGATTCTCTTTGCCCAAGTAAGAAAGTGCGATTAAATAACCTTCTCCCTCTTTAGATTCCTGATTTTTTGGAACAAATATTGGTTCACCTACAGCATCAAACTCAGAAAGAGTAAAACTATCTTTATGGCCTGTATCATAGTCATAACTAGTTACTGTATTGAAGCTTACTCCTTTAGGAGAATCTCCATTATTTGAAGCATAATATCCATATCTGTACTTAGACATTGTTTTTCTTTCGTCTAACCTTGGAAATTCGCCAATGCTTTCGTCGAGATACTGCTTTTTTATTGAACCCGAGTTTGAACTTAGATCAATTTCCCATCTATTCAATCTGGCTTCACCTTTTTTAAGATCAGGTCTTGATCCATCTAAATGAGGAAACATAGGTGCCTCTTCAAATTGCATCATATCAGCAATTATTTTATCTCCATCTTCGAAGGCATTCATTGGATGGAAGACAAAACATGGATCGCTTTCTATCCACTTTATATCTTCAGTTGAACCATCTCTTGGCATTATCCCTATTTGACTCGGGCGATTAACATCCCAAGCAATAGGTGATTTACCGCTTGCTGTTAGATTAAAATCAATAATTAAAGGAAATATAGGGAAAATAACATGTTTTGTGGTAACTACAAAGTCATGCACCATACTTGAGTAAGGCGTTTTAAACTCTTTGTATGTAGTCATTATCCCTTCTGAGTTGACTACAAAGTAGCTCATTTTATTTACCCCAAAACCATAGCTAAAACCTATCATCTCTCCAGTTTTTGGGTCTATCTTTGGATGTGCAGTCATTGCTGAGTCCAGTTTTCCTTTATAGTTCCAGGCACCTTTTGACTCTAAGGTTAAAGGATCAAGTTCAAAAGGTTTATGACCTTCTTCAAGGGCTAATAGTTTGCCAGAGTGGAAAACTATATTGGTATTTGCAGTTCCATCTTCACCTTCAAAATTAAATTCTGGATCAGGATCCATTGGATTAAGAGCATTTATGAGTGATCTGCCAGCTTTTCTCTCCTGTTTCCACTTAGAAGTTTGGGCCCATCGGTTTAAATAAGAAATCCTACCATTTTCAAAATGGAACGCATGTATCATCCCATCGCCTGCAAACCAGTGGTAGTCTCCTTCCATAGGAGGAAATTGCGGATCTGGACCATTTCTGTAGTAACTACCGAATAAATCTCTAGGAACTTCTCCCTCAATGATGAGATCTTGAATATTACACTCCATTCTTAAAGGAGCGTAATTACCCCTTAAATTTGGATGATCTGGGTATAAATTTGTCATAGTTATGTATATTTTTTACTAAAGTATCTTATTAACATAAATAAAACAACAACTCCAATCAAAATCAAAAGGGAATCAACTAGGTTGATATTTTCTGAGATCAGGGCTTGCGCAGCATAGTAACCAGGTACGGTGTAAACTAATGCCCATAAAAAACAAGAAAGAATCTCAACTAAGAAGAATTTCTTTATATTCATGTTTAATGATCCTGCTGTTATAGGAAGTAGGGGCCTAACTGGACCTATAAACTTACCTACAAAAAGACCAACCATCCCATACCTTTTAAAGAATGCCTGTCCATTTTGAAGAAAATGAGGATATTTTGTAAACGGCCAGATTTTTCTAAGTGAATTTCTAAAGCTATAGCCCAAGAAGAAACTGGCAATATCTGAAAGAAAGCTAGATACGTATGCCAATAAAACTACTTCATAAATACTTATAGAAGAAGAAGCTAATCCTGATATCAAAGCAAGTAAAACAACACCAGGAATAATTATTCCTATTAAAGCAAAGGATTCTATAAATGAAGCTCCTATAATTCCTAGGCCAATCCATTGAGGATTATTCTCAAGCCAAATTATTATTTCATTAAATTCGAACATCTTAAGTCTTTGAAAGCATAGATACTTAGGTAGAATATTCAACAATGACTCAGAGTAAAGAAATAAATACTTATATGAATCGGTTAGGATCTGAAGCAAAAGAAGCTTCTTTAATCTTATCCCAAGCTTCCTTAGAGCAAAAAAATGAGGCACTGAGCTGCATTTCGGAACAAATAGAATCTGATAGGGATGAAATATTAAGTACAAATAAAAAAGACTTAGATTTAGCTAAACAAAAATCTATAGGATCAGCTCTCATAGATAGATTAGAACTAAATGACAGCAGAATTAATTCTATGATTTCTGGATTGCAGGTTGTTTCTGAGTTACCTGATCCTGTAGGAGAAATTACTGATTTAGATCCTACGCCTTCTGGGATTGAAGTTAGTAAAATGAGAGTTCCCTTGGGAGTTGTTGGAATAATATACGAATCAAGACCAAATGTTACTGCAGATGCTGCAGCACTCTGCCTTAAATCTGGAAATGCCTGCCTGTTAAGAGGAGGATCAGAAGCCATTCTTTCTAATAAGATCATCTGGAACTGTTTACAAGAAGGTCTTAAAAAAGCCAGTTTACCCAAGGAATGTATTCAGCTCGTAGAGACCACTGATAGAGAAGCTGTAAAAACTTTACTGCATCTAGATGATTATTTGGACGTAGTCATTCCCAGAGGAGGTAAAGGTTTGGTGCAGCTTATTTCTGATGAATCAAAGGTGCCTGTAATAAAACACTTAGATGGAATTTGTCATGTATACATAGACGAGGCAGCAGATATAAAAAAAGCTGAAAATATTGCTTTTAATGCGAAGACCTACAGATATGGAATATGCGGTGCCATGGAAACGCTTTTAGTTCATTCTTCAGTAGCATCTTTACTTCTGCCTAGCTTAGAAGATAGATTTTCTTCGGAAGGAGTGGAAGTTAGAGGTTGTCAAAAAACACTTCAATTTATAGATGCAAATGAAGCTAAAGAAGATGACTGGTTAACTGAATATCTTGCTCCCATTCTCTCCATAAAAGTTGTTGAAGATATGAGCGAAGCCATAGATCATATTCAAAAGTACGGATCACAACATACAGATTCAATAGTCACTGAAGACAAAAATAAAGCTGAATACTTTTTTAAAAACGTGGACTCAAGTTCTGTTATGCATAACTTGCCCACATGCTGGGCTGATGGGTTTGAGTATGGACTAGGAGCTGAAGTTGGAATTTCTACTGATAAGATTCATGCAAGGGGTCCCGTGGGCTTAGAGGGACTAACGTCACAAAAGTTTATTGTGAAAGGTAATTCAAACTTAAGAGGAGTTTAAAATAGCCAACAAAAAACTTATCGGTATATTTGGTGGCACTTTTGATCCTATACATAAAGGACATGTCCAAGTAATAGAGAATTTTCTTAATTTAATCGATTTAGATGAACTCATTATTTTGCCAAATGGTACTCCTCCTCATAAAGAGAAAAGAATTAATGAACTCAATAAAATTAAGCTAGTTAATCTTGCGCTAAGCCACATTAATAATCTGATAATTGATGAAAGAGAGACTTTAAAAAAAAGTCCCTCATATGCTTATTTAACTTTTAAAGAGATTCAGAAAGAGAATCCAAATGACACTTTAGTATGGATAATGGGGATGGACTCTTTTTTGAAGATAGAAACTTGGTATGAGTACGAGAATTTCTTAGAAGAAGTTAATTTACTAATATTGGAAAGACCGGGATATGAAGTTGATGAAACTTCATACGTACAAAATCTCTTAGAATCTAAAAGAATTTTAAATTTTCAGGAGTTTAAAGATTCAAAAGGCAAAATTTTCATTTTGCCAATAGATCCCATTAAAGTTACTTCTACTAAGATTCGAGAGTTGATATCAAATAATGAAGACGTATCTGCGTTACTAGATAGCGATGTTTATCAATTCATTAAAGATCAAAATTTATATCAAGAGCAATGACTCAAAAACTAAAAAATAAAATTATCAATTCTTTAGAAGATATCAAAGCAGTAAATCCTATAGCAATAGATGTAACAAAGATTAGTTCTTTAACAGATTTTATGGTCATTGCGTCAGGGACATCAAATAGACATATAGCGGCGATAAGTGAGCATATCTTGGAGAGCTTAAAAGAAACAAATATTTCTGGAATCAAGATTGAAGGACAGGATGGAGATGATTGGGTCCTAGTTGACGCAGGAGATGTAGTCATTCACCTTATGTCAGCAGATGCCAGAGAGTTTTATGATTTAGAGAGTTTATGGGATCCTGAACTTTAATGAAAATTAGGTTAATTTCAATAGAATCGAGCCGCCCTGACTGGGCTAAAAAAGCTTTTAGCACTTATGAATCCAAATTTAATAAATCAATAAACATTGATTGGCTGGGATTAAAACCAGTCAACCGTATTGGGAACTATAATGTTCTAGACGTTGTCGAAAAAGAGAGCAATTTATTACAATCAAAAGTTAAGAAGAATGAATTTGTGATTGCCCTAGACAAAGAAGGACTGAATATGAGTACTGAGAAATTAAGGTTTCAGTTTGATAATTGGATCTCCAGTTCAAAAGATTTATCTATTATTATCGGTGGTCCTGACGGTTTAAGTCAAAATCTTATAAAGCAATGCGACTTTTGCTGGTCCTTATCTCAATTAACTTTTCCCCATTCTATTGTTCCGGTTTTAGTCTTGGAACAAATTTATAGAGTTTGGTCTATGACACAAAATCATCCTTATCATAAGTAAAATTAATGAGAACCATCCAGGATTTAAGAAGAGATGAAAAAGATACTCAATCATTGAGAAGCAGATCGGGTGTAATATTTTTTTTTCTACTGATCCTGATTATCTCAGGAGTATTTAAAATACTTCAATTAACTGTATTAGATAGAGTTAATTACGAGGCCGAGTCAGATAAAAATAGAATAATCAACATACCTATATATCCAGCTAGGGGTCTTATAAAGTTGGAAGATGGAACTCTTATTGCTGAAAATATAGTTACAAAAGATCTCTATATCAAAACTAAGTTATATAAGTCTTCAATGGACCAAGTTGAACAATTACGTAACAAAGTTTTGGATGAAAATAGAAAAATTGATCAGTTAGAGGTTTCAAATCAAGATGAAGAAAAAATTTGGCTTGCACGAAATCTAAGTGAACAGGAATTAGCTAAGTATGAAGTGCAAAAAAATTCAATACCTAATATTCAACTTGAAGCCAAATTAAGAAGATATCTTCCTCATAAAAATCTCTTTTCTCACGCTATCGGTCATTTAGGTCTCATAAATACGAATGAAAGACTTTCTCTATCAAGAGCAGAATATCCTGATGATTCTTTCATTGGGAAGGTTGGACTAGAGAAGTCGTATGAAAAAACTCTAAGAGGCAAGGCTGGAATTAGCCTGATGGAGGTGGATGTATACGGAAATAAGATTAGAGAAATTAATAGAGTTTTCCCCGACAAGCCTTTCAACCTAACACTCACTCTTGACCTAAGGTTACAGAAAATTGCTCAGGAAGAACTTGCCAATAGAAGAGGAGCTGTAGTGGCTTTGGACCCAACGACTGGATTTATTAAAGCTCTAGTAAGTTCACCAGACTATAACCCCAATATTTTAAACGGTTCAGAAAGTGGTTCGCCTGTCTCTCAATCTTCCTTGGAAGATTCACCTTTCTTTAATCGTGCAATATCTGGTTTGTACCCGCCGGCCTCAACCATAAAACCTTTTATTGGTTTGCTTGGTCTTGAAGAAGAGCTAATTACTGAGTCAACTATTATAGAAGATAAAGGCTTTTTTCAGCTAAAAGAAGAAGGAAGAAAGTATCGTGGATGGAAAGAGGATGGGCACGGAAAAGTAGATCTTAAGAAGGCAATCGTCGAGTCTTCAGATGTTTATTTTTATGAACTTGCTTCAAAGCTTACCATTGATAGGATTTCAGCATTTTTGTTGAGATTTGGTTTTGGACAAATCAGCGGTATAGATTTGATTAATGAATCTAAAAGTATTCTACCAACTAGAAATTGGAAGTTAGGTAATATTGGTGAAGCTTGGTTCGTAGGAGATACGATAAATATTGGAATAGGGCAGGGATACATAAGCTCTACCCCACTCCAATTAGCAGTTTCACTGTCTGCAATAGCAAATAAAGGAAAGATTTTTCAGCCTAAACTCATAAGAAATAATCAGCTTAATGACTATGAGCCTGACCTTTTGATGGAAGTACAAATTGAAAACCCAAAACATTGGAATATTATTGAAAAATCAATGATCTCTGTAATTAATTCTTGGAATGGCACAGCTCATAATTTATATGAAGAAGGAGGAATAACTATAGCTGGTAAAACTGGAACCGCTCAAATTAAAAGCCTTACTGATCAAGATCTTACCGTAAGAGAAGAATATGAGGGAATAAGAAAAGATATAAAAAACAGAGATCATGCTCTTTTTGCAAGTTATGGCCCTATTCCTGATCCTAATTTAGTTGTAGTTGTTATAGTAGAAAATGGTGAATCTGGAAGTGCCGTAGCTGCACCCATTGCTAAGCGTCTTATTGAACAATATCAAATAAACATCAATGAATCATGAGCAACAGAAATCCTCTTGATTATTCCCTAAATAAACCATTGGTTACAAGTTTTAACCCTTTTAGATATGTGTTTAAGGACATAACATTGGTGCTAGCCCTTATCGCCGTCCTTATCTTTGGCTTGGCAATGTTGTACAGCTCAAGTGGTCAATCCTTTTCGATGATCATGCGTCAGTCGATTTATGTTTTTGCAGGTTTAATAATGATGATTTTCATTTCTCATTTAAAACCTGACTCCTATAAAAATATTTTGATGCATTCTTACTGGATTGGTCTTTTACTTCTTATTTATGTTCTATTTAATCCAGCTGAAGGCTATACAACTAGTAGGTGGATAGATATGGGGTTTTTTCAGTTTCAACCGTCTGAAATCATAAGATTGATCTTGCCGCTATCAATTGTTGCTTATTTACATAGGAAGGAATCAAAAATAAGATTAGAAGATTGGCTTTATACAACTTTAGCTGCCCTTATGTGTTCATACTTGGTTTTTGAACAGCCTGATTTAGGAACCTCTATAATAGTTTTTACGTCTGGAATTATTCCAATATATTTAGCTGGTTTGCCTTACAGGGTTATAGCTGCTTATTTAGGTATGTTGGCAATTGTTTCTCCTTTTATTTGGTCTAGCTTATTAGATTACCAAAAACAAAGGGTCCTCACTTACTTTGATAGTAATGTTGATCCTCTCGGAGATGGTTGGAATATCGCTCAGTCACAAACTGCCATAGGTTCTGGAGGTTTTTTTGGTAAGGGCTACTTAGAGGGCACCCAAAGCCAGCTTAATTTTATTCCCGAAAGTCATTCTGATTTTATTTTTTCTGTTATCGGAGAGGAGTTTGGCCTATTGGGAATAACTTGCCTATTTATTGTCTATGGAATAATCATATGGCGAATTTTTAAGATTGGTTTATCAGCACAATCTCCTTTCGAAAGACTTGCCTGCTGTTCTTTGGGATTCATCTTCCTTTTATTTATTCTAATTAATGTATCAATGGTTATCGGTATAATTCCTGTTGTTGGAGTGCCTTTACCCTTGATTAGCCAAGGGGGAACTTCAATAGTTGTGCATTTATTGGCTTTTGGGGTTATTCTTTCTGCTAAGAGACCTCAGTTATGAATATAAAAAAATATTACAAAATCCTAATAATTACCTTATTTGCTTCGCAAAGCTTATATTCCGATTATTCTGAAAACGATGAAACTATTGAATTCATAGACTATATGGCGCAAAAACACGGATATGAAAAATCTTATCTAGAAGCCATTTTTCAACGCGCAAAATATCAAGAAAGGGTTGTTAGGATAATGAATAGACAACCTGAAGGCACTATGACATGGGAAAGGTATAGAGGCATTATGGTAAATGAATCAAGAATTTCCGCTGGTAAAGAATTTATTAATTCGCATAAACAGGATTTAAAAAGAGCTGAAAAAATATATGGTGTTCCAGCTGAAATTATTGCATCTATTATTGGAATCGAAACTAGATATGGGAGAATTAAAGGAAATATAAGAGTTATAGATTCGCTATCCACCTTAGCTTTTGATTATCCTCGAAGATCTAAATTCTTTAAAGTCCAGCTAGAAGAATTCCTTTTATTAAGCAGAGAAGAGAACTTTAATCTAGAAGAAATAGAAGGTTCAATAGCTGGTGCTATGGGATATGGTCAATTTATGCCTGATAGCTATAGGGACTACGCAGTAGATTTCGATAATGATGGAGTGAGAGATATTTTAAATAATCCTGTAGATGCTATAGGCAGTGTCGCTAATTTCCTTAACAAGAAAGGTAAATGGAAACCAAATGTGCCTATAGCCATGAGAGCTAAAGCCATAAGCGAAGTAAAAGAAATTACATCCTCATTCAAACCCTATATGACAGAAATTGAGCTAGAAAAATTTGGGCTAGAAGCTACCAAAATTATTCCTAGCAATCTCAAATTTGTGCCTATCTCACTTAATCTTGAAGATGGTTACGAATACTGGCTTGGCTTTGATAACTATCAATCTATTTCCAGATACAATAGAAGTAAATTATATGTGATGGCGGTCTTTGAATTTAGCAACTCACTATCCAAGTTTTTATAAATGAAAAAATTAAAGAAATTACCTTTTTTTATAGTTTTACTGAGCGCTATCTCAACACTTTCGCTTTTTTCTGAGGAGAGTTTCATTCCAAAGCCCCCCTCCTTAAATGCCTCAAATTATATTTTGATGGATTCAGTATCAGGAAGAATACTTGCTGAAAATGATTCTGATGAAAGGATTGAGCCTGCAAGTATTACCAAAATAATGACGGGTTATGTTGCTGCAGATCAAATAGCTAAAGGATTTGTAAGTTTAGAAGATGAAGTATTTATTAGCGAGAATTGCTGGAAGAAAGGCGGTTCTAAGATGTTTATAAGAGAAGGAACAAGAGTTCTTTTTTCAGATTTAATCAAAGGAATGGTCATACAGTCTGGTAACGACGCTAGTTGTGCTATTGCAGAGCATGTGGCTATATCTGAAGAAGGTTTTGTCGAGCTTATGCAGCTCTATATTGAAGAGATGGGCATGGAGAATACCCAGTTTAAAAATGTTAGTGGTTGGCCAGACCCCGAACATTATTCTTCAGCGAAAGACTTAGCAATTTTAACAAAAAATCTTATAGAGAAATTTCCTGATCACTATGCTCTTTATAAAGAGAAGTACTTTACCTTCAACGAAATCAAACAAAGAAATAGAAATAGCCTTCTATGGCAGGATGAATCTATTGATGGCGTAAAAACAGGTCATACCGAAAGTGCCGGATATTGTTTAGTTTCCTCAGGTGTTAGAAATGACACAAGGTTAATTGCGGTTACGATGAAAAGTTCCTCAGAAAAATCTAGATTAACTGATAGTAGACGTTTGTTAGATTATGGTTTCAGATATTACAGAACAAAACGCATCCTTGAAGCTGATTTATCTCTTGTCAATGAGCAAGTGTGGGGCGGTGAAGCGGATTCGGTAAATTTATCCTCCGCCGAAGAATTGTATCTAACCCTTTCACCCAGGGACTTCCCAAGAGTCGAACCTCAAATTAAGTTAAATGACTATCTTCAGGCACCAATTCAAAGAGGTCAGGTGGTTGGTAAGGTTGATCTAATTCTTGATGGAGACTCTCTCGCATCTGTTGATCTTATAGCTATGAAAGATGTTCCTGCTCTAGGTTTCTTTGGCAGAGCGTGGTCAAATATTAAGTTACTTACATATCAATTTCTTATGGAAGAGTAACTAGATTGATGTGGGTTTATTTAAATGGAGAAATAATTCCTGCTGATGAAGCAAGGATTTCTCCTCTTGACAGAAGTTTCACTTTTGGCGATGGCGTTTATGAGGTTATTCCTTCATATAACCAAGAATTATTCTTGTTTGAAGAACATTTACAAAGATTCAAGATATCCCTAGCTAAAACCTTTATACCTGCTCCATCTGAACTTGATAATCTAGAGGGTATTTTGAAGAACTTACATGTAAAGAATGAATATAATAACCAGTCTTTCTACATACAAATCTCTCGAGGAGTCCAAGAGTCAAGATCACACACGGCAAGTGGAAATATAGTCCCAACTTTATTCATTAATTCGCAAAATTTAGATATTAATCCCTATAGAGGTAATGCCAATAAAGAAGGTTTGAGAGTGCGTTTAGAAGACGATATTAGATGGCAAAGGTGCGATATCAAAACTACCGCCCTCATTGGCAATATATTGTCTATGCATGATCCCTCTTTGGAAACAGTAGATGAAATCCTTTTACATAAAGATGGAATACTAAACGAAGGTTCTAAGTCTAATGTCTTCTTGGTAAAACAAGATAAGGTTTACACCCCATCTTTGAATCAGAATATTCTACCTGGCGTAACGAGAAATTTTATAATCGATCTTCTTAAAAAAAATAATATTGAGGTCTTTGAAGAGGAAATTTCTGTAGATTCAATATATGAATGTGACGAACTTTGGTTGACAAGTTCAACTAAAGAAATTCAACCCGTTGCTTTTATTGATGACTATAAAATTCCTACAAAAAAAACTGATCAATTAATTTGGAATAAAGCTCTGAAGCTTTTCAATCCATATTAAAAGTCCAATGCTAGATCTCTAATAGACTGCCAAGGATTCTTATCTGATAAACCTTTTATAGCGGCATCTATTTCTGCAATATCTTTAAGTGAATCTTTTATTTTAGAATAAGAAAGACTACTAGAACGTTTAGAAAGTAAATCTAAGTAATATCTAGGACCCCAAATATTTTTTGTAGTCCCTTGTTCCAGGACTTTATATAGATTATTTATTTCTTTAGAAAGTGCCCACAATACTAGGGGAGGTTGTGTTCCTTCTGCTCTTAAAGTCTCAATGATTCTAACTGTTCTTTTTCTATTTCCTTCAAGAAAGGAATTAGAGAGATCGAATATTCCAAATTTTGAAGAATTAGAAATAGATTTTTCCATATTCGCTAATGTAATTTTTTGTTCAGAAAATAAAAGAGATAGTTTCATTAATTCATGGGACGCTGCCAGTAGATTACCCTCTGTTTTCTCCGATAAAAGTTGAATGGCCTGATCATCTAAATCAAGGTTTAAGCTTGAAGCCTTAGTTTTAATCCAGCTAGGCATAGAGCTTTTATTAACAGGTGGTTCAACTATAAAAATGCCACATTCATCTAAGGCTTTAGCCCAGGCACTGGATTGTTGCTTTCTTTCAAGCCTTTCAGCTGAAATGATAAGTAGTTTATTTTCATCCACATCAAGACAATAATCCTTGATAGCTTTTGAACCTTTGTTTCCTGGACCAGTTCCAATAAGCTTAATTTCAACTATTTTCTTTGAACCAAATAAATCAAAATTTTCATTTTCTGAACTGAGGAAGCTCCAATCTGTGTCTTTAGTAACTATATAAGTCTGCTTATCCTCAAAACCAGCTGTTTTTGCTTTCTTTATAACCTCATCAGTTAACTCAGAAATTTGAATTGATTCTTCTGCGAAGAAAGAATAAACAGAACCTAATTTTGTTCCTAAGTCTTTTATAAACTGAGCTTTACTTAATTTCATTGAATTGAGTAGATGCAATAAATTCTATATTCCTTATCGCTCTTGCAATAAAAGTTTTGGTTACTGATTGAATCTCTTCTTCAAATGCCAGAAGATTTGACTGGTTAAAATCAATAAAAGAAGAGTCTTCGAAAATATGCATTATCAAATTACCACCTTCATTTCCTATTTGATATTTCAATTTATAATCTAATCTTACTTGTGTTGTTCTTGCACCTTGTCCAGCAGACCCAACAAATTTTTCTATTGAATGACTAATTATTTTAAGCCGTGTGTCAGAATCTGCATTTCTAGATAGGACATAATTCTTTGAACTAAGCTGATTTTCTAATTCTAGATTCAGTTCAGACTTCTTGGCATCATAATTTAGGACTTCATTAGACAAACTTTTTGAGTGATTTCTGAGTTCATAGCCACAAGAATTAACTATTAAAACTAAAGTTAACAGTAGTTTAATATCCAATGCCAGAGTTATTTTCATATAACTATATTCAGTATTTTTCCTGGAACATAAATTATTTTTTTAACTTCTGCACCATCTAAATGCTTTATTATTTTTTCGTCATTTAGAGCTATAGATTTAACAGAATCTTCATCAGTTCCTTTATCTATTTCGATCTCAGATCGCAGCTTTCCATTTACTTGAATAGCAATTTTTAATTTGTCATCTATCAGTAAGGATTCTTCAATTTCCGGCCAAGGCTTATCAATAATCGACTCTTGAGGATAAAGTTGCCACCATAGATGCTGACATAAATGAGGCGTAATAGGATTTAACATTAATAGAATTGATTCAATAGCTTCATTGGCAACTTTTCTCATTTCTGGACTCGCACTTGAGTCAAACCATTCTTGAGGAATATCATTAGAGAGCTCCATTACAGCTGCTATAGCAGTATTGAAACTATGCCTTCTTAAATAATCATCTTTTACCTTAAATAAAGTCTTATGAATCTTTGATCGCATTAATTTCAAATCTTTATTTGAATGATTTACATCAAAATCTTCTGATAGGCCTGCATGTATATGCTTATTAACCAGTTTCCATATTCTGTTAATAAATCTATGAGCACCTTGTACTCCTTGATCAGACCATTCGAGAGATTGCTCAGGGGGAGCAGCAAATAATACAAAAAGTCTGACAGTATCTGCTCCATATTTTTCAATTAAACCCTGTGGATCAACCGTATTTCCTTTTGATTTAGACATTTTGGCACCATCTTTCAAAACCATACCTTGGCAAAGTAAGTTTGTGAAAGGTTCGTCTCCTTCAACTAGACCCAAGTCTCTCATGCATCTAAAGAAAAAACGTGAATATAGAAGATGTAATACTGCATGTTCTATGCCACCTATATACTGGTCTACCGGAAGCCAGTAGTTAGCTCTATCATCAAGCATAGAATCATGACTATCAAAACTAGCAAACCTTGCGTAATACCAGGATGATTCAAAGAATGTATCAAAAGTATCAGTTTCTCTAATAAGAGATTTACCTTCTTGATCGACGTTTAAGAATTCAGACATATCCTTCAAAGGAGAACTGACACCCTTGAATTCAACCTTGGAAGGTAACTCAACTGGTAAATCTTTGGCATGGAAATTTTCTTCACCATCACTCAAAATTGGGATCGGTGCGCCCCAATACCTTTGTCTTGACACTCCCCAATCCCTCAAACGAAAGTTAGTCTCTTTGTAACCACAGCTAAGTGCTGTTGCCTTTTTTTCTATCGCCTTGAATGCATCATCAAAGTTCAATCCATCAAACTCTCCTGAATTAATGAGAATATTTTTTTCAGTAGTTGCCTCTTGGATTTTAACTTCATCATGATTATTTTTTATAACTGGCAAGATGGGTAACTTGTACTTAGTGGCAAATTCAAAATCCCTTTGATCGTGAGCTGGAACTGCCATCAAAGCACCAGAGCCATAGTCACTCAGAACAAAGTTAGCAATCCAAATGGGTATTTTTTCTTTTGTGAAAGGATGAATTGCAAATAAATTTGTAAAAATGCCTTCTTTTTCTTGTTTGGCAAATTCAGCTTCTGATACTTTTATTTTGTTCTGCTTTTCGACAAATTCCCTTATATCATCTCTTTTTTCTGCAAGATCTGAAATTAGAAAATGAGATGATGATATAGCTATGAAGGAGACACCCATTATTGTGTCAGGTCTTGTTGTGAACACATCGATCACTGTTTCTCTGTCTTCAATACCAAAACTGAAATTCATACCTTCAGATTTCCCTATCCAATTTTTTTGTTGGGTTTTTACTTGATCTGGCCAACCGTCTAATTTATCTGTTCCTTGCAGGAGTTCTTCTGCGTAGTCTGTGATTTTTAGAAACCATTGCTTCAAAATCCTTTTTTCTACTTCTGCTCCTGATCTCCAGCCCTTTCCATCTATTACTTGTTCATTTGCGAGTACAGTCTGATCTACAGGGTCCCAATTAACTTCAGCTTCTTCTTGATAAGCTAGGCCTTTTTCAAGCATTTGCAGGAAGAACCATTGTTCCCATTTATAGTAATCTGATTCTGATGTTGCAAATTCTCTTTTCCAGTCATATGCAAAGCCCAGCCTTGTAAGCTGTTTTTTCATACTTTCTATATTTTCTGAAGTCCAATCTGACGGTTGGACCTTATTATCTATTGCAGCATTTTCAGCAGGTAGACCAAATGCATCCCAACCCATTGGCTGTAGTACATTTTTTCCAAGCATTCTTTGAAATCTACTTATTGCATCTCCAATGGTATAGTTTCTGACATGGCCCATATGAATTGATCCACTGGGATAAGGAAACATGCTCAGGCAAAAGTACTTCTCTTTACTATGGTCTTCGGTTACAGAAAACGATTCATTTTCTTTCCAATACTCTTGAACCTGATGCTCTATGTCTCCCGGTTCATAAGGAAGATCTTTATCAGGCATTATTTTTCCTTATTGAGATTTTCTAGATAATTTATATTGAAAGTACCATTAATAAAATTAGGGTCATTTATTAATTTTCTATGCATTTCTAAATTTGTATCTATTCCTAGAACATACATTTCATCTAGAGCTCTTTCTAATCTGGCCCTTGCGTCTTCACGGTCATTGGCACGACAGATTACTTTAGCAATAAGGGAGTCATAATATGGGGGCACTACATAATCTTTGTACAAATGAGAATCCATTCTAACTCCGATACCTCCAGGTGCGTGATATTCAAGAATTTTACCGGGGGAGGGCAAAAATGTTTCAGAGTTTTCTGCGTTAATTCTACACTCTATGGCATGACCTTTTAAGACAATATCTTCTTGTTTGATTTTAATTTCTTCATCTCTTGCTATCCTTAGCTGAAGTTTAACTAGGTCAATTCCCGTGACACTTTCTGTAACTGGATGCTCTACTTGGATTCTTGTATTCATCTCAATAAAATAAAAATTATCATTTTCATAGAGAAACTCAAAAGTACCCGCACTCACATAATCTAATTGACGACATGCTTCTATACACTGCTCATATATTTCTTGCCTTTTGTTCTCTTTAATTCCAGGGGCAGGAGCTTCTTCAATCACTTTTTGATGCCTTCTTTGCAAAGAGCAATCTCTATCTCCAAGGTGAATTATATTTCCATGTCTGTCAGCCAAAACTTGAACTTCAATATGCCTGGGATTTTCTAAAAACTTCTCCAGATAAACTGTTGAATCCCCAAAAGCTACTTCAGACTCCTGTTGAGTTAATTCAATTGCACCATCTAATTCTTCTGGTGAGTAAACTATCTTCATTCCTCTACCGCCACCGCCTGAAGCAGCTTTAATTATTACTGGATAACCAAGTTTTTCTGCTTCCTCGTGGACATTCTCATCTACTGCTCCGGAAGAACCTGGAACAATGGGCAGACCAGATTTTAAGGCAAACTCCTTTGCAGAAACTTTATTCCCCATCATTCTGATGACTGAAGCTGAGGGGCCTACAAAATCAAAACCACTTTTTTCCACTTTTTCTGCAAAATCAGGATTTTCTGAGAGAAAGCCATAACCTGGATGAACTCCATCCGATCCTGACAGCTCCATAGCACTTATTATTGCTGGTATGTTTAGATAACTTTGAGATGAATCTGCAGGTCCTATACAGATTGATTCATCAGCCATTTTCACATGCATCAGATCTTTATCCGCTTCTGAATAGGCTGCAACAGTTGGAATTTTTAACTCTTTTGCTGCTCTAAGGATACGAAGTGCTATTTCGCCTCTATTGGCGATTAAAAGTTTACTAAGCATTATTTTGAAAGTTCAAAAAGTAATTGACCATATTCAACCGGCTCGGCATTCTCAACATTTATAGATAAAACTTTTCCAGAGAAATCAGACTTAATTTCATTCATCATTTTCATAGCTTCGACTATACAAACTACATCTCCTTCTGCAACGATATCTCCAACTGATACAAAGGGTTTGGCGCCAGGCGAAGCTGAGGCATAAAATGTGCCTACCATCGGTGAATTGATTGAATTACTATCATCTTTAGTCACTTCATCAGATTGAGTTTCCTCTGTGATAATTTCCTGTTTATTCTCTTGGGGTACCACTATAGATTGAGGTGCAATATTTCGGAGATTACCATGACTCTTAACCAATCTAACTGACTCTTCTCCTTCTTGTATTTCTATTTCTTCAAGGTTTGAATTCTCCAGCATTTCGATTAATTTTTTTACTTTTCTTATGTCCATTCTGTCTCCTAAATTATCAATTAAATTTTTTCATAGCTTTAACTAAAGCTAGTTCGTAACCTTCTACACCTAAACCTGAAATCACTCCCTCAGCTATGTCTGATAGGTAAGATTTCTGTCTAAAATCTTCTCGTGCGTAAATATTTGAAATATGAACTTCGATAAAAGGAATGTTGACGCCTGTCAATGCATCTCTTAAGGCTATACTGCTATGAGTTAAAGCGCCTGGATTAATTATGATGCATTTCACTTGATTATCTTTCGCGGAATGAATCAGATCTACTAACTCATGCTCGGCATTGCTTTGATGGCATATTAAATTACATTCTTTATCTTTAGAGATTTCAACAAGATGTGCTTCTATATCTTCCAATGTTTCAGATCCATATAAATCAGGTTCTCTGGTTCCCAATAAATTTAAATTGGGACCATTTAGAAGCATGTAGTTTGTCATTAGGGCTTTATAAGGTATTTTCGACGATTTTAAATGAATTTATAAGAAAAAGGTATCAGGGTTTTAGAAATTTTCTAAATTGTCAACCTGAATCTCTCTGTGTATTGGAGGGTAACAGAACCCTTTCTCATTACACCCCTGGTAAACTACCTTTAAAGTCTCAAGATCTTCAGTCCTATCTACAGTCTGTTTAACTTTGTTGTAGAAAACATCGACATTTCCAAAGTAAATATCATTGATCCTTATAGCCTCACCCTCTATTTTTTGGTTTTCGACAAGATCGGTATTTAAATAAGTTTTAAATTTATCTTTATACAAAAAGCAGTTTTCTTTAATAGTCCATGTAAGTATGATGCTTTCATCATCTTGAATATGAGCGTTCAAGGTAAAAGCTTCATCTCCAGAAAGAACTTTATTGTTTGTAATTTTTTCTAGTAAAGATTCTGTAGGTAAAGAGTAAGAACCGAACGCAAGGATAGAAACAATGACAAAATATTTTTTCAAAGTTATTTTTATATGTTTTTTAACTTTTATTCTCATTAGTTGCTCTAAACAAAATCATCAAGAAGTCATTATAAAGGATGCCCATCTTTATGCTCCCTTAAAAGGTTCGATGATGACTAGCGGATACTTAAGTATGGAAAATACTGCCAATAAATCTTTCGAGATAATAGGAATATCGTGTTTGTCTTCCAGAGCTGAGATTCATGAAACAAAAGTAAGTGCTTCAGGAATTATGACAATGGAAAAAAAGGATACATTTGTTTTAAATCCTTTTGAAAAAATCATTTTTGTCCCTGGCGGTAAACATATTATGCTTTGGGGATTGAGTGACCCAACTGAAAAATACTTAGACTGCTCGTTTAATGTCTACAATGAAGATTCAATAAATTTTAAATTTACGGTACAAGAGCGTGGATAAAATATTAGAAATTAATAATTTAGTCATTGATTTTGAATCAAACGACTCAATTTTTAGAGCCGTAGATGATATTTCCATTACCATTGAAAAGGGCAAAACATTATCTTTAGTAGGCGAATCTGGATCAGGTAAATCTGTCACAGCACTATCCATCCTTCAGTTACTTCCTGAAGGGACGGTTCAGTATTCCTCTGAATCATCAATCAAATTTGAAAATGATGAAATTATTGCTTGTCCTAAAAAAACCTTATCTGGTTTGAGAGGTAATAAAATCTCTATGATATTTCAGGAACCAATGACTTCGCTTAATCCTTATCAGAAAGTAGGTTTTCAGATAGATGAAACACTAATAATACATAAAAAATTAACATCAAAACAAGCAAGAAAAAAGACGATTGATCTATTAAAAAAAGTAAAAATTCCTGAACCAGAAACAAAAGTTGATTCTTATCCCCATCAGCTATCAGGAGGTCAAAGGCAAAGAATAATGATTGCTATGGCTCTAGCAAATGAACCAGAACTATTAATTGCTGACGAACCAACAACTGCTCTTGATGTAACTGTTGAGAAAGCACTATTAGAATTATTATCTGACTTACAGAAAGAGTTTGGCATGTCTATATTATTCATAACTCATGATCTGAATATTGTAAGAAGATTCTCTGATGAAGTTTGTGTCATGAAAGAAGGAAAAATAGTTGAATCAGGGAAGGTTAAGGATATCTTTGATAATCCTCAGCACTCATATACTGTCAAGTTACTTAATTCCATACCTGGCAAGAAAGTGGAACTAAATCTTGAGAATGAGCAGTTACTCACTGGTCAAAAAGTGGACATTAAATATCCAATAGCCAAGAATATATTCGGCAAAACAGTTGATTTTTTGAATGCTGTCAAAAAAGTCGATATAACAATACACAGCGGTTCTACTACAGGCTTAGTTGGAGAATCTGGATCTGGCAAGTCATCCTTGGCAAGAGCATTGTTAGGAATTGAAAAAGCAGATGGTGATATCATTTTTGATGGAAAAAATATACATCAGTTGAACTCCAGTGAGACAAGGAGATTTAAAAAAGATTTTCAAATAGTATTCCAAGATCCTTTTGGCTCTTTGTCTCCAAGAATGACAATTGGAGAAATAGTAGGAGAGGGGCTGAGAGTTCATGAACCTAGTTTGAGCAGAGATGAGAGAGAAAAAAAAATCATTAAGGCTCTTGAGGATGTCGAATTGGACAAATTTTCTTTTTCTAGATTTCCACATGAATTATCCGGTGGACAAAGACAAAGAGTTGCTATTGCAAGGGCAATTATTTTGGAGCCTAAACTTATATTATTGGATGAGCCCACTTCCGCTTTAGATGTTTCCATTCAGATGCAAATATTACATCTTTTGAAAGATCTTCAATCAAGACTTGGATTAGCCTTCCTTTGTATTAGTCATGACTTGAAGGTCATTAGATTTTTATCTGATTATGTTTATGTGATGAAAGACGGCATCATAATTGAGGATGGAACTTCAGAAGATTTATTTGAATCTCCAAAACAAGCCTACACAAAAGAGCTATTAGCTGCATCACTAGCTTAATTTATAAGTTCTGTTGTTTCTAATTTATAATTCCCCTCATGTCTAAAGATAAAAGAAAATATTCATCGGAGATTGTCGATGGCGTAGAACAAGCCCCTTCAAGAGCTATGTTAAGAGCAGTAGGTTTTGAATCTGAAGATTTCAATAAACCGCAGGTTGGTATTGCTTCAACCTGGAGTATGGTTACACCTTGCAATATGCATATAAATCAACTAGCTGAATCTGCCGCGAGTGGAGCTGACTCAGCAGGATCTAAATCAGTTATATTCAATACAATCACTGTCTCTGATGGCATATCAATGGGTACTAAGGGCATGAGGTACTCACTTATTTCAAGAGAAGTTATTGCAGATTCCATAGAAACAGTAGTTGGCGGTCAAGGCTTTGATGGATTAATTACGATCGGTGGATGTGATAAGAATATGCCAGCATGTGTTATGGCTATGGCACGGCTAAATAGACCATCGATTTTTGTTTACGGAGGTAGCATCAAACCAGGATCTAACCGTACCGATGTTGTGTCAGTTTTTGAGGCTGTAGGAAAGCACTCTGAAGGAGCTATATCTGATATTGAATTATTAGATATTGAGTCAACTGCAATACCTGGTCCTGGTTCTTGCGGAGGAATGTATACAGCAAATACTATGGCTTCAGCTATTGAAGCTTTAGGTATGAGTCTTCCCAATAGCTCAGCTCAAGAGGCAGTTTCTTCAAGTAAACTAAAAGATTCTTCAGATGCGGGCGAATCTATCATGAATTTAATTTCTTTAGATTTAAAGCCACGCGATATTATGACTAAGCAGGCTTTTGAAAACGCAATTGCTGTCGTAATAGCCCTTGGAGGATCTACTAATGCAGTATTACATTTATTGGCGATCGCCCATGAAGCAAAAATAAATCTATCTTTAAATGACTTTGAAAGAATTGGTAAAAGAACACCCGTCTTGGCAGATTTAAGACCAAGCGGGAATTATCTGATGTCCGAGTTGATTGAAATTGGCGGTATTGTACCTCTGATGAAGAGTATGCTCGAAAAAGGCTTAATTGATGGAAATCAAATGACAGTTACGGGAAAAACACTTGAAGAAAATCTTTGTGAATATGATCATTACCCAAAAGATCAAAAAATAATTACATCAACAGATAAACCTATAAAAACAGATAGTCATTTAAGAATTTTGTATGGAAATTTAGCTCCATCTGGTGCAGTTGCCAAAATTTCAGGTAAGGAAGGTTTAAGTTTCCAAGGAAAAGCAAAAGTCTATAATTCTGAAGAAGATGCAATGGAAGGTATCTTATCTAATCAAATATCAGAAGGCGATGTCCTAGTTATTAGATATGAAGGACCGAGAGGAGCTCCGGGCATGAGAGAAATGTTAAGTCCAACATCGGCAATCATGGGCAAAGGTCTTGGTGACAAAGTAGCTTTCTTGACTGATGGTAGGTTTTCAGGTGGAACACATGGTTTTGTTGTAGGACATATAACTCCTGAAGCATATGACGGAGGCCCTATAGCTTTAATCAATGATGGCGATGTCATCTCCATCGATGCAACAACCAATCAGATAAATGTTGATTTGTCTGATGAAGAATTAGTTATGCGAAAAGAATCATGGCTATGTCCTGTGCAAGAAGAGGAAGGAGGGGTGCTCGACAAGTACAGGTCGCTTGTCACTTCTGCTTCTGAAGGGGCAGTGACTACAAAAAAATAATTCTTTTAGAATCTTGATAAATTGACCATTTAGTCCAATAATGTTTTTTAAATGATTCTTTCTAAATTCCAATCAAAAATATCCTAAGGAGGAAATATGAATGTTGTCACACTGACGGATGACAATTTCGAAACCGAAGTTAATGCATCTGATAAACCTGTGCTAGTTGATTACTGGGCAACCTGGTGTGGTCCTTGCAAGATGGTAGGTCCAATTGTTGAAGAAATAGCTATCGAGTTTTCAGACAAAATTAAAGTAGGAAAATTAGATGTTGATACAAATCAAACTTCTGCTGCTCAACAAAATGTTATGAGCATACCTACACTTGCCATATTTAAAGGTGGTGAGTTAGTTGCTCAACAGGTCGGCGCACTAAGCAAAACCCAATTAACAGAATTCATAGAATCAAATCTATAGAAAAAAACTAGACTCTCAATACTAAGAGGGTTACTATAAAACTATCAAAGTTTCTTTGGTAAACCCCTTTTCTCAAGCAATTACTTTATTTTATGCAATTAACAGAATTAAAAAAAATGCCGGTTGAACAGCTAATTGAGCTGGGCGAAGAGTGTGGTCTAGAAAATGCTTCGAGAGCTAAAAGACAAGATATTGTATTTGGAATACTTAAGAGCAAAGCAAAGAATGGCGAGGATATAGAAGGTGAAGGTGTTCTTGAAATCCTTCAAGATGGTTTTGGTTTTTTAAGATCACCAGATTCTTCTTACTTAGCTGGACCAGATGATATTTATGTATCTCCAAGTCAAATTAGAAGATTTGGATTAAGAACTGGTGACACAATAAAAGGTAAAATTAGATCTCCTAAAGATGGAGAAAGATATTTTGCAATTCTTAAAATTGAAGAAATAAACTTTGAACAACCAGACAAAACAAAAAACAAACCCTCATTTGAGAATCTTACACCTCTTTTCCCAGATGAGAGGATGCTTTTTGAATTAGGGACTGGAAGTACAGAAGATCTATCTTCCAGGGTCATTGATCTTACAGCTCCAACTGGTAAAGGTCAGAGGTCTCTAATAGTTTCTCCACCAAAAGCTGGTAAAACGCTATTACTTCAGAGCATAGCTCACTCTATAGAAAGAAATAATCCAGAATGTAAAATTATGGTCCTCCTTGTTGATGAAAGACCTGAGGAGGTAACTGAGATGAAACGTTCTGTAAAGGGCGAAGTTATTGCAAGTACTTTTGATGAAGCTCCAACTAGACATGTTCAGGTCGCAGAAATGGCAATCAATAAGGCTCGAAGGCTAGTTGAACATAAACATGATGTAGTTATTTTGCTTGATTCTATAACTCGTCTAGCCAGAGCATACAATTCTACCCAAGCAGCTTCTGGTAAGATTCTAACAGGTGGAGTTGATGCAAATGCATTACAAAAACCGAAAAGATTTTTTGGAGCCGCAAGAAATATAGAAGGAGGCGGAAGTTTGTCAATAATTGCTACTGCACTTATTGATACAGGATCAAGAATGGATGAGGTTATCTTCGAAGAATTTAAAGGAACAGGAAACTCCGAAATCAATCTTGATCGTAAAATTGCAGAAAAAAGAGTTTTTCCTGCGATTAATGTCCGTAAAACTGGAACAAGAAGAGAGGATCTACTTACTTCTGATCTTGAACTGAGAAACATAACAGTTCTTAGAAAACTTCTTAATGAGATGGACGATACAGCCGCAATGGAGTGGGTACTGGACAAACTCAAAGATTACAAAACCAATGCAGAATTCTTTGAGTCTATGAAAAGAAAATAATATTACTCCTCTTTTTCCCACTTTTTACTAGCTCTTCTTGAAAAAAATAACCTCTCAACTAACCCGATACAAAGCACAAAAATCAAAGTAAAAAAAACTATCAAAGAGATCATCATTTCTGAGTTTAGTATTATTTCCTTATTTAAATACTCTATCTTGGTAGGAGAAAAAAGATTGAGAGAATCATTGAAAGTAATAACCAAAGTTATACATAAAAAAATTAGAATTAGGAACAATCTAGCTTTCATAGAGATAAAATTTTGTTTGTCCACCTTTTGATTGTTTCATTTGACCTAATTTGGTTTTGAGTGAATTTATATCAAAGTCCTTTTCGCACTCAATATAAACCAATCCATTTTTTGCTAATAAGGCATTTTTATCAATTATATCCAATGATCTTTGAATAAGCTTTTCATGAAATGGAGGATCCAAAAAAATTAAATCAAATTTATCATTTAAGGTATTAAAATTAATCGAAGTTGAGTTTGCATTAATAATTCTACATTTCTTTTTTATTCCAAGTTGCTTTGCTACATCTTCAATTGAGTTACAAAGACTCTTTTGTTTTTCAATAAAGAGAACCTCATTTGCTCCTCTAGAAAGTGCTTCAAAACCTAAGGATCCTGTTCCAGCAAACATATCGAGACAATTCTTATTATCAAGATCGTTTAATAACCAATTAAAGAGTGTTTCTTTTGTCTTACTTTCAGTAGGTCTCAAACTTTTATTTGGCTTAAAAGTTAGCTTTGTTCCTTTATATTTCCCGGCAATAATTCTTGTTGTTGCTTGTCTTTTGCCCATATGGACAATATTATGCTTTTTCAAACCACTAGTAACTAAATTTGATCTGTGGTTTTCCAAGATGGAAGATTTAAAAAAAAGCTATATTAGTGCTATGAGAGGTGTTACCTCAACTGTTAGTATTATCTCAGCCAAAGATGACGGTGAAAGACATGCTATGACTGCAACATCGGTAACCTCTTTATCGTTAGACCCACCTGCTATGTTAGTTTGTGTAAACAAAGATGCTTCTATACATAACATTATCAATTACGGGTCCTCATTTTGCATAAATATATTATCTAGTAGACAGAAGGAACTGGCCGAGGTTTGCAGTAAAAGCGAAGAAGGGGAAGCTAGATTTGAAGGTCAACTTTGGAAAGAGAATGATAAATTTATTTATGCGAAACAATCTTTATCAAATATCTTTTGCAAATGTTCTAACCTTGTTGAACATTCAAGCCATACAATATTTATAGGAGATGTAACCAGTGTTCATAATAGTGATGAAGATTGTCCTTTAATATATGGATCTGGTAGATACTTAAATTAATAATATGAAATTAATCGCTACTATCTTTTTATTTTTCCCTTTAATTGTTTTTTCTGAAAGTAAGGTATATTTCATTAATCTTGAAGATGGGGATGAGTTGCAGTCTCCATTTTTGGTTCAATTTGGCCTCACAGGAAAAGGCATAGCACCAGCTGGTGTTGATATAGATAATACGGGTCATCACCATTTATTAATAAATGTAGATTTAATAGATTACTATTTACCCATACCTTCATCAAATCAGCACATTCATTTTGGTTTAGGTCAGACAGAAACCGAACTCAATTTGCCTCCAGGCAAGCACCAACTTCAATTAATTTTAGGTGATAAATATCACGTTCCCCATCAGCCGCCACTCGTCTCGAGAAAAATTGAAATAACAGTAACTGAGTAAATGAAAAGTTACCTTTTACCAGGTCTATTTCTGGGTTTAGTTTTTTGCATAAATTTAAAAGCAGAGATCATCATCGATGGAGTGTTAGACGAGAAAGAATGGGAAACTGCAAGAAAGATTGATACCTTTTATGAAGTCTATCCTTATTCCTTAAAAGAGGTCGATGATTACATGACACAAGTTTTGTTACTTGAGTCTGAACAAGGTCTTTATTTCGGGTTTAAGAATTATCAACCCAATGAAACCATGAGAGTTATGAATCATATGAGAGATCAAGAAAGATCTATTTCTGATAAAAATGGCATCGTTATCGATTTCAATGGAGATGGAGTAGAGGGATATAACTTTTTTGTTTCATCAAGTGGCTCGAAAGGAGACGGTACCGTTCGAAATGAAAAAGATAGGAACTGGGACTGGGATGCAGACTGGGAGTCTGCTGCGACTGTAGATAATGGTGTGTGGTATACAGAATCTTTTATACCTTGGACTGTGGCATCTATGAAATCTCAATCAGGGGATATTAGAAAAATCAAAATGGCTTTTTATAGAATGATGATGGGCATTGGAAAGGGTGTCTCAACGATTAAAGGTAGTCCTTTTGAGAACCTATACTTATCAGTTTTTAATGAATACGAAGTAAAAAATTATTCAGGTTCTAAATTAGATTTCTTTCCCTATTTGACAATAAGTGAAGACATTATTGGATCTGATTTGTTATCGAAGGCTGGTGCGGAGATTTTTTGGAAGATAGACTCTAGTAGCCAGGTTAATTTGACCCTGAATCCTGATTTCGGTCAGGTTGAAAGCGATGAAGTAGTTGTGAATTTCTCTGCTTTTGAAACTTTCTATTCTGATAAAAGACCTTTTTTTGCTGAAAATAATAATATGTTTGATGTTAGCGATCGCATGCATAGGATCATTAATACTCGAAGAATTGGAGGAAGACCGGATTATGATTGTAGTGAATATGGAGACTTAGAAGAGTATTGCCAGCAGAATAGGGCAAACACAAGCGAAATTGATTTCGCCTTAAAGTATACACAAAAAGGAAATGTTGATTTTGGTGTTATGACTGCCTCTGAGAGGGATGAAAAATTCTCTCAAGGAAGAGATTTTTATGCATTTAGGCTCAATACAAAGTCTAATAATCTTAAATATGGATATTTAGGCACATATGTTGATAAGCCTGTAACAGGAGAAAATGCTCAGGTAAATTCATTTGACTTCTTATACCTTCCTTCAGAGATTCATAGGATGAATGGAAACTTCATGCATTCCAGTGTAGATAATCAAGATGGCTTTGGCTTGACACTCGGCTATGCATACAATCCAAACAGAGATTTTTCCTCGGGCATTGGCATTAATTATTATGACGATCGAATAGATCTAAATGACATGGGATATTTAATATTGAATGATCGTTTTATGTTTAATGGTAGAACACAATTCAAGCGAACAACCTTTGATGAGGGTTCCATTTTAAGGTCAAGATTATTTGAAATTGGTTACGGATCAAAGTTCAACGTAGATTCACAGAGAGAGTCTTCAAATTTTGCTCTAAAATTAGAAAATGCTTTTGTAAATCTATCGGAGCTAAAAGCTGAAATTTTTTACCGTAGTACAGGAAAAAATACGAGAATAACTAGAGGCTCACAAAATTCACCTTTTATAAAGATGCCAAAAGGAATTGGAGGATATATTGATTTAACCGGCCCTCGCAGACCAACCTATATTTATGGTTTGAGGTTTGAAAGGGGAAGAGGAAGTGAGCATTCACCTGAGCTGGGCTGGGGTAACAAAATACGCGGCTATTTTAAATACATGCCCGCTGACAACATATCCTTAAGCTTAATGTATCAACATGCAGATGAAAATGAGTGGCTGAATTGGTTGAATGATAATTTACTTGCTACTTTCCATCGTAAACAGAGAACAAGCGTTATTGAAATGGAATGGTTTCATAATAATGTTCACGAGCTTAGAATCAAAGCTCAGATGGTAGCTTTTACTGGAAGAAATCCGCAAGCGTTATTAGGTGATTTGTCGGGAAATCTTAATCCTAAGATTATTGATATAGCACCGATCACGATCAGTGAGCTAGCTTTTCAAGTGAGATATAGATATGAAATTATGCCTCTTTCATACCTCTATATAGTTTATTCAAAAGGTGGCAGAGTCTCTATGCAAGACGATGAAGATGGTTTGTTTAGTCTTTACAGAAGGTCTTGGGATAGCCCCGAAAAAGAAAATTTTACTGTAAAACTTAGATATAGATTTTAAGGCTGGACAGATCTAGAATAGCTCAATCTTGATAAGGGCTAAAATTTTCCAGGTAAGGCTAAGATTCTTTATATCTTTTTTTTGTTTTTGCAGCATATCAACTACGGCTTATTCACATGAGATAAACATTGATGGAAAATTGGATGACCCCTCTTGGGAATCGGCTGAAGAATATACAAAGTTTTACGAGACCTTTCCTTTTACCCTTAATCCTCCTTCAAGTTTCCAGAAGGTTTTGATACTTGAAGACTCGGATGGAATTTACTTTGGCTTTATAAGCCAGCAAAAGAAAGAGCAGATAAGAGCCAACAAACATGAGCGAGATGACGAGATGTCAAATGCTGATAAAGTTGGCGTGTCAATTGATTTTGATGGAAATGGTCTTGTTGCATATAGTTTTTCTGTTTCTGCAGGAGGATCAATTAGTGATGGTATTTACAGAAATGAAAATGAAATAAATTACGATTGGGATGCAGACTGGAAATCAGATGTATTTATAGATGATGATTACTGGTTTGCAGAAATTTTTATTCCATGGACCATTGCTCCTATGAAATCTATAGATGGTCCATCTAGAGAAGTAAAACTAAATTTTTGGAGACTTTTAGCATCAGAATGGAAGGTACATTCGTCTATCAAAGGTAATGCACGCCAAGAAAAGTACATGTCTTTATTTCATGAGTACGAATTTAATAATTACAGTATTTCAAAAATAGATTTATTCCCTTACCTAACTCTTTCAGATGATAGAGTTCTGAATGAAGACTCTAAAAAGGTTGGCGCTGAAATCTTCTGGAAAATTGATTCAGGTCAACAACTTAATGTAGCAGTAAATCCAGATTTTGGACAAGTTGAGAGTGATGAGCTCGTGGTAAATTTCTCTTCGTCTGAAACATTCTATTCAGATAAAAGGCCTTTTTTTTCGGAAAACCATTCTCTTTTCGATGTAAAAGGGATGAGCTTTTTCTACATAGTTAATACAAGGCGGATAGGTGGAGCGCCGGACTACGATTGTTCAAAATATACTTCTGTCGTAGAAGAGTCTTGCAAAAAATCTGTAGTTGGAATCAATGATATTGATCATGCGATAAGGTATACGTTACAAAATGAAAGTTTAGATTTTGGATTTCTAGGGGCTTCAGAAGCTGATGAGAACTTCAGTAAAGGTCGAGATTTTTATTCTTTTAGAGTGAGAAAAAACTTTAAAGATTTAACCCTAGGATACTTGGGAACTAAAACTGATAGACCAGTTTTAGATAGAAAAGCAGATGTACACTCATTCGATTTTACGTATCTTCCAAATGATAAAACTCGAATAGACACAATTTATGCCTTTTCAGATGTATCGCAGAATAATGTTTTGAATAAAAAGGGAGAAATTTTTAGATTTAAATATGTTAATTCTCCATCGCAAACAACATATTATGATATTTTCATCAATTTCTTTGATGAAGCTTCAGATCTAAATGATATGGGCTATCAGAGAACAGATGATTATTTCTTTATGGGCGCAAAAAAAGGTCTAAAGACCAATAAATTCAGTGATTCTTCGATTTTCTTATTCAATCAAATGGAATTCGGACTAGGTCGTGAAGCAAACGCAGACTTTAATAAAGCCAGTGATTTTCTCTACATTACAAATAAAGCCTCTTTCAAAAATTCTAGTTCATTGGAAAATATAGTTTTTTTTCGACAATCCTCAAAGGATTACTGGATAACAAGAGGAAATCCCATATATTGGTATGTTAAAAAACCTAAAAACTATGGTACCGAGATAAAATTCTCTGGACCATCCCGTGATTTCTTTAATTATTATTTAGAATACAAAAGACAAAAAGGACAAAGATTCAATGGTACAGCATTAGGTTTATCAGATGTTTATACAGCTCGACTAGACTTCGCACCCAGGGATAATTTAAATCTTAGTTTGATGTTTAACTTAGTGGATGAAAATAACTGGTTGAATTGGCTAAGTGATAATTTTTTTGGAGTTTACAAGAAAAAGCAAAAAACCACAGTTGCTTCTATAAACTGGTTTGGAGGAGATAAACACGAACTTAGACTGAAAGCACAAATGGTTGGGTTCACTGCGAGAGATCCGCAATCATACCAGAGCGATTTTGATGGAAATCTAATCTCAACAGATTTATCACTCGATCCTTTCACATTAAGTGACTTGGCTTTTCAAGTAAGGTACCGTTATGAGATCCTGCCGCTTGCTTATCTATACGTAGTATATTCTCGAGGAGGAAGGATCGTTGAATTTGACGAAGAAAATAATATTAAGGAGATTTATAAAAGACCTTGGAATCATCCTCAAGCAGATACTTTTACCGTTAAAGTTAGATATAGATTTTAAATCGCTCTGCAACTAGAATACTCGCATCTTGAAATGGGGAGTATCAGTGCATTGGAGGCTAAAAGCGTATTTAGCCTTTTTTTATATTTGTTTTTTTGCTTCACGAGTTTTATCTCATGAAATTAATATTGACGGAAAGCTGGATGATTCTGCCTGGACAAGTGCAGATGAATACACAAAGTATTATGAGTCTCTTCCTTTCACATTGAATGAACCTAAAGATTTTCAAAAGGTTTTAATCCTCGAGGATGAAAAAGGAATTTATCTTGGTTTTATAAATAAACAAGATAAAGAAACCATTCGAGCCAATAGACACGAAAGAGATGATGAGATGGCTAATGCAGATAAAGCTGGCCTCGCAATTGATTTTGATGGCGATGGATTGGCTGCATATGCCTTTACAGTATCGGCTGGTGGGTCTATAGCAGATGGAATCTACAGAAATGAAAATGAAGTTAATTATGATTGGGATGCGGACTGGAAGTCCGGAGTTTTTGTAGATAAAGACTATTGGTATGCCGAAATGTTTATACCTTGGTCTATTGCACCAATGAAAGCTGTAAATGGAGAGTTTAGGGAGGTAAAACTTTCCTTCTGGAGGTTACTGGCAGCTGAATGGCGGGTTAATACAACCATCAAGGGTAATCCAAGGCAAGAAAAATTCATTTCTCTATTTCACCCTTACAAATTTAAGAACTATAGCGTATCAAAAATTGACTTCTTTCCTTACATCACTGCTTTAGATGATAGGGTTCTTAATGAAACAAACGAAAAGGTAGGAGCTGAAATTTTCTGGAAGATAGACTCTGGCAAACAATTGAATGTAGCAATTAATCCAGATTTTGGACAAGTTGAGAGTGATGAACTGGTCGTTAACTTTTCTTCTTCGGAAACTTTTTACTCTGACAAAAGGCCATTCTTTTCAGAAAATCACTCTCTTTTTGATGTTAAAGGATTTACCTATTTCTATTTAATTAATACTAGGAGAATAGGAGCCGCGCCCGACTACAATTGTTCTAGTTTTGAAGGTTCTCTAAAAGATTATTGTGACTCGAGTCAGCTAGGTATAAATGATATTGACTATGCGGTCCGATACACTCAGCAGGGCGAGACTTTAGATTTTGGTTTTTTAGGTGCTTCTGAGGCAGATGAAACTTTCAGTGAGGGTAGAGACTTTTATTCTTTAAGGGCAAGAAAGAATTTTGAAGATTTTTCATTAGGATACTTAGGCACTCATACTGATCGGCCTGTATTAGACAGAACAGCTGATGTTCATTCTATGGACTTAGTTTATCGGTACTCAGATAAGACACGAATAGATGCAATTTACATTACTTCAGATACAGAACAAGGAATTGATAATTCTGAAAAATCAGGAGAGGCATTTCGGTTTAGACTAACGTCTTCACCCAGTTCTCAACGATACACGGATGCCTTTTTATTCTTTTTTGATGAGGATACAGACATAAACGATATGGGTTATCAAATTATTGATGATTATTTCTTTGGTGGTGTTCAAAATGGATATAAAAAGAATGATTTCAATGAGTCTTCTATCTTTCTTTCTAATACTTTTGAATTCGGAATAGGGCACGAAGCTAATGGGGATCTTATAAAATCAAATGATTTTTTATACCTTAACAATAAGACAACTTTTCGTGATACTTCATATCTAGAAAGCTCGATCTTTTATAGAACAAAAACTAAAGACTTTTGGATCACCAGAGGAAACCCAATATATTGGTATGTTAATAAGCCCAAGAATTATGGCGGTGCACTTCAGTATAAAGGTGCCTCTCAAGATTTCTTCAATTACTATGTTGAATACAAACGCCAGATGGGCGAGCAATTTGGAGGATCTGCTCTTGGATTTTCTGATATTTATACAGCAAAATTAGATTTCGCTCCAAGAGACAACTTAAATTTCTCTCTAATGTACAACTATGCTGAAGAGGATGACTGGTTAAATTGGATTCAGGACAATTTCTTTGGCATTTACCAAAAGAAGCAAAAGACAACTATAGCTTCTATAAATTGGTTTGGGGGAGATAAGCATGAATTGAGACTCAAGGCACAAATGGTGGGGTTTACGGCTCGGGATCCAAAACCCTATCTAAGCGATATAGAAGGTAATCTGAATTCATTAGATACTCAGATAGACCCTTTTACATTAAGTGATTTAGCGTTTCAAATTCGATATCGATATGAAATATTACCCTTAGCTTATTTATATGTTGTCTATTCTCGAGGCGGAAGGATAGTTGAGTTCGATGAAGAGGATAGTTTGAGTGAGATTTATAAAAGGCCTTGGAATGATCCTCAGGCAGATACCTTTACTGTGAAGGTGAGATATCGTTTTTAACGACACACTCCTCAGAACAAAACCAATCTTTACCTTTCCTGATGGATTCTGAAGAGGGAGTATTTAAATCACATACGCAACACTTAACAATCTCCATTTTGTTTGGTTTTGATTCAATTTTTTTATAACTTGTCAGTCTTGATGTTATGTAAACCAATAGGATTACCGCAATCAGGATAATCAATTGCCACATTTTTAGGGAGTATCGGCAGTAGGTCTTTTTATATCTTCTTTGCCTATTAGGCCTAAGGTAAGAATATTAGCCCATGACCTTTCTTTAACTGATTCATTTCCTTGAAAATCAAAGTTTGGATAATTAGCATTAAGTATTTCTAAGCTTGTTTTTCTTAAATCTTCATACTCAAGTATTTCATAAGCCTCAACTAGGATTGAGAGAGCAAAAGGAGTCTGCGGGGTGTTTGGTAAATTTTCTATTACATATTTTGCTCTACCTATTGCAGCTAGATAGGCGCCTCTTTTCATATAAAAGTCAGCAACATATATCTCGTGTTCAGCTAAAAGATTTCTTAAATAAATCATTCTTTGTTTTGCATGAGGAACATATTTACTCTCTGGATATCTGGAAATGAATTCTGATAGTTCACCAAAGGAGGTTTGAGCCATTACGACCTCTCTTTTCGCTAAGTCAGATTGAAAATATCTTGAAAATAAGCCTGAATCATCTGTGAAGGCTGCAAGGCCTTTCATATAAAAGGCATAACCAGTATGAGAATGCCTTGGATGAAGATTTATAAATCTTTCAGCAGCTGATTGACTGGCTTCAAATTGAGAATTCATATAATAAGCGTAAATGAGTTCTGCTTGCGCTTGCTCAGCATATCTACCAAAAGGGAATCTCGATTCCAGGGCTTCTAAGCTCAAGATGGCAGTTGAAAAGCTTCCATTTTTTAATCGAGTTTGGGCTTGATCATAAAGTTCTTTTTCTACTAATCGCTCATCAGGCATTTCCTCATTTGATGAACATGAGGAAACTAAAAGCAAAAGCATAAAAATCCCTAAAATACTGAGATTTCTCTTGCTAGAATTAATAAAATTGTGAAGCATTGTCATATAACTTGTGAATTCTACAGATCAGACTAGTTCTTGGACAGAAAAAGGTTTGATGGGTTCCAATCGTGATTAATGGAAAATAAAAAAAAGATATCACTGAATTACATCGCTCTTCCTGCCGACCAAGGACAAAGGGTTGATCAAATAACTGCAAAACAATTCCCTAATTATTCAAGAGCACATATTCAGAGGTGGATCAAAGATGGCGACTTACTAGTTAATAATAAGGAAGTTAAATCCAAATATATTGTGCAAACAGATGATGCTGTATCAGTAAATTTTTTCGAAGAATCTCAATTAATCGATCTTCCTGAAGATATTGCTATTGATGTAATGTTTGAAGATACAGAAATACTAATAATTAATAAGCCTGCAGGCTTGGTTGTTCATCCGGGCTCAGGAAATAGAACGGGCACCTTGGTGAATGCTTTATTAGCTTATGATGAGAACCTCAGCTTCCTGCCTCGAGCGGGAATAGTTCATAGACTGGATAAAGACACATCTGGTTTGATGGTTATATCTAAAACAGAAAGCTCTTATCTTAATTTAGTGGAGCAACTCAAGGAAAGATCAGTAACTAGAGCATATTTAGCAATGGTCGTAGGAGTGCCGGTTATCAACAAAACGATAAATGAACCCATTGGAAGGCATCCAAAAATAAGGACAAAGCAAGCTGTTAATCAAAATGGAAAGGAAGCAATTACAAGGTTTAGCATTCTCGAAAACCTAGATGGATATTCTTTATTAAAGGTAAATCTGGATACTGGACGTACTCATCAGATAAGAGTTCATTTATCTCATATAGGCTTCCCCATAATCGGTGACCCTCTTTATGGCAGTAGAAATAAATTTTCTCGAGGATCAAGTGAAGAGCAAAAAAAAATAATTTCCAACTTTAAAAGACAAGCCCTGCACGCAGAGGAACTTCAATTAAAACATCCCTCTAGTGGAGAGTTGTTATCATTTAAAGCTTCTATGCCTTCAGATATGCAAACTCTGCTAAATCAATTAAAAATAAATGGGTACTGATTTCTTAAAACCCAGAGCACCCCTTGGAGATAAAATTCAGTGCCTATCATTCACTAAAGATTATTTTTACAAAAATAATATAAGTCCAGAAAAATCTCGAATACTAGAGGATTTTACTAAATTTGAAGATATCCCTATTCAATATATGAACCAAGTTCACGGAAACAGATTAGAAACAATATTCTCTCATTCATCATTTCCTGTAGATGGAACAGATTCTTTATTTTCTTCGACCAGCAATCTTGCTTTGGGTGTTTTGACTGCCGACTGTCTACCAATCGCCTTATCAAAAAATGATGGAAGTGAGTTTGCTATTTTGCATGCAGGCTGGAAAGGCCTTTTATCGGGAGTAATTGAATCTACACTCACCTCATTCACTAAAGGCTGTTCTGATGTATCTGCATGGATAGGACCCTCAATATCCTCAAAAAACTATGAAGTTGGCAATGATTTATATGAATCTTTTATAAATAAGGATGATGAATCAGAATCCAACTTTATAGAGAAAGGCCATGATAAATGGCTATTTAGTCTGCATGGGGAGGCGAAAAGAATTTTGGGCAAATATGATATTAATGTAGATTTTTCTTCGGAGTGCACATTCGAATCGGAATCATTATTTTCTTACAGAAGAGATCAAACTGAAAATAGAATACTTTCTATCATTTGGAGAAATGAATGAAAACTAGAGGTTTTATAGGATTAGGAGTAATGGGATTTCCAATGGCTGGATATATATCAATGAAATATCCAACTCTAGTTTTCAATCGCTCTGTTGCTAAGGCAGAAAATTGGATTAAAACCTATAAAGGTGAGATTGGTAATAGTCCAGCAGAACTCGGTAATGTCTGTGAAGAGATTTATATGTGTATTGGAAACGACGATGATGTGAGAGAAGTTATATCCGGAGAAAATGGTATTTTAAGTTCAATATCACCGGGGGGTATAATCGTTGATCACACCACAACATCTTCTATTCTTTCAAGTGAGATGAGCGAGATGTGCTTAAAAAAGGGAGTTCATTACATAGATGCTCCTGTTTCGGGTGGGCAAGCTGGCGCCGAGAATGGTTCCCTGACGATTATGGCAGGTGGAGATAAAGATGCATTCGAAAAGGCAAACATCACTATGAACTGTTATGCAAAATTTACAAAATTAATGGGGTCGTCCGGAGCGGGTCAGCTGACCAAAATGGTGAATCAAATATGTATAGCTGGATTAGTTCAAGGACTTGCTGAAGGTATCTATTTTTCAGAAAAAGCTGGTTTAGTAACAGAAGAAGTAATAGAAGTTATATCAAAAGGAGCAGCACAATCATGGCAAATGGATAACCGCTGGGAATCTATGTCTCAAGATCATTACGATCACGGTTTCGCTGTTGACCACATGCGTAAAGATCTAAAAATAGCAATGCAAGAAGCAGAAAATCAAGGTGTTAGCCTTGAAATTACGAAACTCATAGATGAATTTTACAAAGACATCCAAAAAATGGGTGGCAGCAGGTGGGATACTTCCAGCTTATTGAAAAGATTACAAAATAATGACTAACTTCCCAAATGCTAGCGATCAAGCAGTTAAAGGCTTATTGGATCGATCCAAAGATAATTTATTTAATTTGGCTGAACAAATGAAAATAGAGAATTTGAGTGAAGAATTTTTAGCTGAAATAGTCACTCCAATCTCTTTATACCTAGATCAGACATTTCCCAAAAGAAACCAACCATATTTTATTTGTTTTACGGGGGGACAAGGTTCTGGAAAGACAACACTTTCTTTTTTTATACAAGAAGTACTAAATGAAACAGTAAAACGACCTGCTATGGGATTTTCTATTGACGATATTTATAAGTCCCAAGAAGAAAGAAGATCTCTCGCAAAGGAAATCCATCCACTTTGTTATGTAAGAGGAGTGCCAGGAACCCATGATATTAAAATGGGTTTGGATCTAATTCATGAATTATCCAATGCAAGTCCTGAGACAGAGACGAAGATTCCTGCCTTTTGTAAACCTGAAGATCGACATTATCCTTCAGAAGAATGGCCTATATACAAAGGAAAACCTGATTTTATTTTTTTTGATGCATGGTGTGGTGGGGCTAAGCCATTGCCTGAAGAGAATTGGCTGCCACCTTTAAATCAGCTCGAAAAGGAGGAAGATCCAGAAGGAATTTGGTCTAAATGGAGTAACCAGGAGCTATCTAAGGACTATCAGACTATGTTTTCTTTGTTTGATTTATTGCTAATGATAAAAGTACCTAATATGGATTTTGTTTATGAAAGTAGGTGGATACAAGAGCAGACTTTAGCAAAGACTGTTAAAGATAAAGATCTAAAAGGTAAGATAATGACAAAAGAAGAGGTGTATCGTTTTGTCATGCATTATGAGCGTTTAACGCACTATATTTTAGAAGAACTACCCAGATTATCTGACATTGTCTTAGCAAGAGATGGCAATTTTAAATTCTCTATTTCAAAAACCCCCTAGATGCAGTTAATATAAGGTTTTCTTGACTTAGACATATCAAATGTCACAATGCTCAACCTCCTTAGATTTGGAGCAACTTTATACAAATATTAAATGGACAAAAGTAATAAATCTGGTGCTGAAGCATTAATCCATTCTCTTCATCTTGAGGGGGTAGATCTTATGTTTGGATACCCAGGAGGAGCAGCACTGCATATCTATGATGCAATATTTAATCAAAACTATGTAGACCATATTCTTGTGAGACATGAGCAAGGAGCCGTCCATGCTGCTGATGGATATGCAAGAGCAACTGGAAAGCCAGGTGTTGCATTAGTCACCTCAGGACCAGGAGCCACTAATGCCATTACAGGCTTAGCAACTGCTTACATGGATTCCACGCCCATCGTAGTTATTTCAGGACAAGTTAAATCCAATTTAATTGGAACAGATTCTTTTCAAGAAACTGACATGATTGGCGTATCGCGACCTATCGTAAAGCATAGTTTCCTTGTTCAAAGAGCAGAAGATATACCTGATATCGTAAAAAAAGCCTTTCATATCGCCACAACAGGCAGAAAAGGTCCGGTTGTTATTGATATCCCTAAAGATTTTACCGATCCGGAATATAAATTTGAATTCAATTATCCATCAGAAATAAACATGCGTTCGTATAAGCCTCCAGAAGGTGCAGATACTTCGAGGATAAAAGAAGCGGCTGATTTAATCGCAACAGCTAAAAGACCTGTCATTTATTCCGGAGGCGGTGTAAATCAAAATAATGCTTCTGAAGAATTAACCGCTCTGGCAAAACTTTTAAATTTTCCAGTTACCAATACTTTGATGGGATTAGGTGCCTTCCCAGGTTCAGATCCACAATTTATGGGCATGTTGGGTATGCATGGAACTTATCAGGCAAATATGGCTATGCATAATGCAGATTTAATCATTGCAGTAGGTGCTAGGTTTGATGATCGAATTACAAATGATCCTAATCAATTTGCTCTCAGTGCTAAGAAAATTCATATCGATGTAGATCCTGCGTCAGTCTCAAAAATTATTCATGCTGATGTACCAATTGTTGGTTCTGCAAAAGAATCATTAACTGCACTTATTGAAGAACTTAAATCTAGAGATCTAAAGACTAATGAATCTGATATTTCTGAGTGGAATCAACAGATTGCAAACTGGCGAGATGCACACGGCTTGAATCATTCTTTATTAGAGATGGGAGCACAGAATGGCAAGATACTTCCTCAGCAAGTCATACAATCTCTTTATAAAGAAACAAATGGAGAGGCTTTCGTCACATCAGATGTGGGTCAACATCAGATGTTTGCTGCTCAGTATTATCATTTTGATAAGCCAAGACAATGGATAAATTCTGGAGGTCTTGGCACCATGGGCTTTGGACTTCCCTCGGCAATGGGAGTTCAGCTGGCATACCCCGACTCTATAGTCTCATGTGTTACTGGTGAAGGAAGTATACAGATGTGTATCCAAGAACTTTCAACATGTCTTCAATATGGGTTGCCTATAAAAATCATTAATCTTAATAACGCCGCATTGGGAATGGTAAAACAATGGCAAGACATGCAATACGGAGGTAGGCATTCATCTAGTACATATGAAAATTCACTACCAGATTTTGTGGCACTTACAGAGTCATATGGACATGTAGGTATTAAAGTTTCAAAATTCGATGAGCTAGAATCAGCCATGAAAGAGTGCATATCCCTTAAAGATAAACTGGTATTTTTAGATGTGGATGTTGATCCGAATGAACATGTTTATCCTATGCTTGAGGCTGGCAATGCGATGGATCACATGCGTCTTAGTAAAGACGAAAAGACTTGGTAATGAAAAGAGTAATTGCTTTATTAATGGAAAACCAACCCGGGGCTCTTTCCAGAGTAGTTGGCCTTTTTTCTCAAAGAGGTTACAACATTGAGACGCTAGTTGTTGCTCCAACTAATGATGCAACTCTTTCTAGATTAACTATGTCTACTGAGGGCGATGAAAAAGTGGTAGAACAAATAACCAAGCAACTGGATAAATTAATTGATGTTGTGATGGTTACTAATCTAAGTGAATCTGAATTTGTGGAAAGAGAGTTGATGTTAATAAAGTTTACAAAAAATTCTTTTCCAGAGAATGTCTTTGATGAAACCAATATAGTATCTAAGAATAATGAAATTATAAATGTACAGGTAGTAGGTACTTCATTGGAATTGGATAACTTGATTTCAGAGATTGAAGCAAATAATCCCCTTGAAATTGTCAGGTCCGGTTCTTTAGGAATATCATCTGATGAAAAAACCTTAACTATAGAAAATTAACAGGAGCGAGTTATGCAAGTTTATTATGATAAAGATGCTGATCTAGATATTATTAAAAATAAAAAAGTAGTCATAGTTGGTTATGGTTCACAAGGTCATGCACATGCAAATAATCTTAAAGATTCGGGTGGAAATGTAACCGTTGCACTCAGAAAAGAATCTGCTTCCTGGTCAAAAGCTGAAGCTGCTGGGCTGAATGTTCAAGAAGTTGCAGAGGCCGTAAAAGATGCTGATATGGTAATGATTTTAATGCCTGACGAATTGCAATCTGCTACTTATAAGAGTGAGATAGAAAATAACATTAAACAAGGAGCTGTTTTAGCTTTTGCGCATGGATTTAACATACATTTTGACATGATAGAGCCGAGGGAAGACCTTGATGTGATAATGGTTGCTCCAAAAGGGCCTGGTCATACTGTTAGGTCTCAATACGAAATAGGTGCAGGAGTTCCTTGCCTTATTGCGATTCACAAAGACATATCTGGGAATGCAAAAGAAATTGGTCTTTCATATGCTTCAGCTATAGGTTCTGGGAGAGCTGGTATTATTGAAACTAACTTTAAGGACGAAACAGAAACTGATTTATTTGGAGAACAAGCAGTTCTTTGTGGAGGGCTTACACAATTAATCCAAAATGGTTACGAAGTCTTAGTCGAAGACGGATATCCACCTGAAATGGCCTATTTCGAATGCTTGCATGAAGTGAAACTTATAGTAGATCTTATATACGAAGGTGGATTAGAGAATATGAGATATAGTATTTCTAATACAGCAGAATTTGGTGATTACGTGAGTGGGCCAAAAGTAGTTAATTCTGATGCCAAAGAGGAAATGAGAGCAGTATTGAAAAGAATTCAATCTGGTGAATTTGCTCAAGAATTTATGAGCGATTGCAGAGAGAGTAATGATGGAAAGGGCGGACCAAGGATGAAGGAGTATCGTCAACAAACTTCAGAACACTCAATAGAAAAAGTAGGCTCTGAACTTAGAGCTATGATGCCTTGGATAGCTCAAAACAAAATTGTAGATAAAGCCAAAAATTAAGCTTATGTCTGATGACCATCATGAAAGTCTAGATCTCTTTGATGATCATGAAGAGGTTGTATCCGAGGATGGTAAGAAGGTTACTCGAAGAGGAATATATTTACTGCCTAATCTGTTAACAACCGCTTCACTTTTTTCAGGATTTTTCTCAATTGTTTCTGCCATAAATGGAAATTTCATTGCTTCAGGTATGGCCCTATTTGCCGCTCAAATGCTTGATGGTCTGGATGGAAGAGTTGCGAGATTAACAAATTCTCAGAGTTTATTTGGTGCGCAATATGATAGTCTTTGCGATGTCATTTCTTTTGGTCTTGCACCGGCTATTATTGTTTTTCTTTGGGGCTTAGATTCCTTAGGCCAAACTGGCTGGGTCTTCTCTTTTTTCTATGTTGCTGCTGCAGCATTAAGGCTAGCTAGATTTAATACCTTCATAGGTTCAGAGGATACTTACTTCAAAGGATTGCCCAGTCCTGTTGCTAGCGCTACAGTCGTCTATTTTGTATGGGCAATGAGTTCTTTTGGTATTCAGGGAGAAGAAGTTGGAAGAATCTTAGCAATATTTACTGCTCTTCTGACTGGATTCGTCTCTCTTTTGATGGTGGTAAACATTCCTTACTATAGTTTCAAAGAGATAGAACTTAAAAAGAGAGTTCCGTTCTTTTCAATGTTATTTGTAGTATTTATTTTTGTGCTTATTTCTATAGATCCACCAATAGTACTGGCAAGCCTTGCTTTTGCTTATATCATTTCCGGCCCTTTGTTATGGGTTAAGAAAAGAATCAAAAACTAGCTCGTTCTTCTCCAATAACCGGTAAAACTCATTTGATTTGTTTCAAGACCAAACTTTTGTTTGAGTGTTTTTCTTATTAGTGAAGTTTGTTTAGCCTCTCCGGCTCCAAAAACATAGAGATTGTCAGTTTTTATTTCTAGTTCTTCAATTTTTTTTGATAATTTCGAACTCTTACCTGCTGGTTCATTATTTCTGTAGATCCTCTCGATACAATTATTTGGATCAAGAAATTCAAATTGGGAAGACTTGTTTTGAGTTTCAAAAAGACACTTATAATTAGATTTATTATCTAAGTTTTCTATCGATGCAAGGACTGCTGCTTGAGCAGTTTCGTCTGCTATGAATAGAAAGTTATCAGTTCCTTCCGGAGGAGTGAAGGTTGTTCTTGGACCCCATATAGCTACTTCGGAGTCTTCATTTACTTTTTCAGCCCAGTTAGCTAGTGGAACCAGGAAGAAATATGAGCGTGGGTTTGAAATATGACTTTTAAATCGTAAAGTTAGAAAAAGGGCCTGCTGGCCCTTTTTTTATGTATGTTTTATTAACTAGAATATTAAATTTGATGTAATATGCTCGCTCCACGAACGTGGGTCTGTAGCTCAGCTTGGTTAGAGCGCACCCCTGATAAGGGTGAGGTCGGAAGTTCAAGTCTTCCCAGACCCACCATCTTCAATTAAATGACTTGCTAATTAAACGCTAAAGAAAGTAATATTATTCTATGAAATTAAAATATCTTACTCTCGCATTTGTCATGATCCTTTTATCCTCTTGTGCAATAATCACTGATGAGTATCAAGTCAATCAAAGGAAGGTAATAGCTTATTTGCTCGAAGATTTACCTCTTCCTAGTGATGCTGATATCATAAAAGTGCCTTCAGTGCTGCTAGGAACTGGTGATGCTATTTCGGGAAGAATTGTACTATCTTCAGGCTATAGCCCTGCTGAAAATTTAATTTTTTATGGCAATGAAACCCCATCAACTGGTTGGTCTCTTCTATCTTCAAAAGTTGGTGAGGAAGTACTCTTGGTTTATACAAAAAATGACCGAATAGCTACTATAGATATGAAACCGGCAGGTGGTTTTGTGCCTTTTCTAGCAGGAGATCAGGCTAGTGACATTGTAATATCCGTTATTCATCCTGATTCAATCGCTGAACAGAATCCATACAGCGATTTAAATTATAATAACCTACCAGAAGTTCCATAAAATTTCTAACAGAAAAGTTAGATCTGTATTCTTATAAACTCTCGGGTTTTCCTATCTATGCTTTCATATTATTAATATGTTCAAAAGAACTTTAACTGCTATTTACGTAATTTTTTTTACTAATCTGGCATTCTGCGAAGTCAAAGAACTGACTATCTTGCATACAAATGACTTGCATGCACATCTCTTTCCAAGGATCGCACCTTGGATTAGTGAATCTAGAAAGATTGGGGGTTTTGCCAATTTAGCTACCTTAGTAAAACAAGAAAAGGCATCTAACCCTAATAATATTCTTATTGACGCTGGAGATTACTTCTCAGGCCCCTATATAAGTACTTTAACCAAGGGTGAGGCAGTGATTAAGTCGATGAACTTTTTGGGAATTGATGCAGCTTGCATAGGCAATCATGAATTTGATCATGGATGGGATAATATGCTGGAACAAATCAAGAAAGCTAATTTTCCAATTCTTAATGGTAATCTTTTTTTTGAAGGGACTAATGATTTAGTTTGGGATAACCCTTATTTAATTCTAGAAAGAGCAGGATTAAAAATTGGAATTATTGGTCTTCATGGCAAGTTTGCTTTCTATGACACCATCAATTTTAAAATGACAGAAGGTATTGAAGCCAGAGATGAAGAAGAGTATCTGAGACAATATATAAAAGAGTTAGAACCCATAACAGACATCATTATTCTTGCGGTGCATCAAGGAATGCCTGGGAGACAATCTACCATTGGATTAACTGATGTCGAGAGAAATCTTTATAAGGATATCCTCCTCGCCCGGAATGTTCCCGGTGTGGATATTATTGTTACTGGACATGCCCACCAGGGAACAGAAAAGGCTCTGGTTTCGAATGGCACAATTATTGTTTCAACCAATGCAACTGCAACTGAGCTCGGAAAACTGCAAGTTATGTTTGATACAGAAAAAAAGAAAATAGTCTCCCATTCTAACGAACTCATAACTATTTATGATGATGAGCTAGAAGATGATCCAGATATGTTGCGTGAAATTACTTTTTGGCAAAAAGAAGTAGACCAAGTTGCAAAAGTACCAATTGTTTCCTCCACAAAAAGACTTGTAAGAGCATACGGAAAAGAATCCAATATGGGCAACTTATTCGCTGATGCAATAGAAGCTTTTGATCCTAGAATAGATCTAGCCGTTGTAAACAGTGGTGCTCTTAGACAGGACATAAAACCTGGAACAGTAACGAAAGGGGATTTAATTTCTGCATTTCCGTTTCCTAATACTGTTGTCATGACAAAATTAAAAGGCTCTCAAGTTGTAAAAATATTTAATCATGCTGCAGGTATGACAAATGGCATATTGCAAGTTTCAAAAAATGCCAAATATTCATTTAGTCCTAGAAATAAGGCACACGAAATTTGGATCAAAGGAAAGCCATTAAAAAATGATGATGAATATTGGGTAGCCGCTCCTAATTTTGTTACGCAGGGGGGAGACGGATATTGGGAATTTCAGAACTCAATTGAGTATATTGATACAGGGGTTTTGATAGTTGATGCTGCTGAGTATTTTCTTCATGATATGGAGGTTTATGAACCCAAATATGAAGGTAGAGTCCTTGTTATCGATTCAGAAATTTAATATCGTCTCTTAGCTAACACATAAGAAATTTACTAAAAGTTATTCTATTTGTAACTTTACTCAAACATAATGTTTTTATGAACTTTACAAAATATTTATCCAAATTTACCTTTCTCTTATTATTTGTTTTGAGCTACGGTGTTTCCTCTCATGATGAAAGTAAGGTCGCTAAATATTCTTCGGAGTTAGCTCATGCACCTTCACCACTTCCGGATAGAGTAGTGTTAACTTGGGAAGCTGATCCAGCTACCACTCAATCTGTTACTTGGCGTACAGACGCCTCAACAAAAAAAGGAATGGCTCATTTGGCACTAGCAAATGCAAATGGAAGAGCTTTAGAAATAGAGGAGTTTATTGCAGAAACTTCTTTCTTCAAGAGCGATATTAATGAGGCTAATTATCACACTGTAACTTTCAAAAATCTTGATCCAGATACTCTCTATACTTATCGTGTGGGTGATGGAGTAAATTGGACAGAGTATTACCATTTCAAAACAGCTAGTGATAGGCCTAGACCTTTTAGCTTCATTTATTTTGGTGACGCTCAAAATGAAGTGCGCACACATTGGTCGAGGGTTTTTAGGGAGGCATTTAGAGATGCACCACGAGCTGCATTTACGTTACATGCCGGTGATTTAATCGATAACCCTAATTGGGACGCTGAGTGGGGAGATTGGCATCAAGGCCCTGACTGGGTGAATGGTACGATTCCTGTTATAGCAACTCCTGGAAACCATGAATATTATCGTATTAATCAAGGTCCTGAATCTGAGCGTTATTGGCAGACAAAAGATGGAAAGACTATAGATGTCATGATGACCGCATTTGAACCTATGCCATCTGATAAAGGAACGACCTATAAAGTTTCATTTACTGGACCAGAAGGCAATAGTGCCTCCTTTGAGTTTAATGATGGAGGTAATATCATTTTTGTCGATGATCAAGTTGAATCCATTACAGGATTCAAAAAAAGCGAATTAGTTGGTTCAAGTTTTTACTCCAAGCCTCTTTATGATCGCCAAAGAGATCGAGGAACCCCAGCCGTAAGTAATCATTGGCGTCCACAATTTGCTTTCCCTATTCAAGATGTTCCTGATGAAACTCTTAAAGAGACTGTTTATTACATTGATTATCAAGGTGTACGTTTTATTTCATTGGATTCAAATAAGGCAAAAGAAATACAGATTCCTTGGTTTAGAAAAGTACTAGAAGATAATCCTAATCGATGGACTGTTGTGGCTTTTCATCATCCGGTCTTTTCTCCTGGATCAGATCGAGATAATAAAGAGCTTCGCGAACTATGGAAGCCTCTCTTAGATGAATTTAAGGTAGATTTAGTTCTTAGTGGTCATGATCATACCTATGCACGTACCGGTCAGGTAGACACCGAAAATTTGGAAAATGTACCCTCTGGCTATCAACAAGCCTATGATCCTGAAATTGGAACAGTATATGTTGTATCTGTAAGTGGACCGAAGATGTATGGCATTACTAAAGGTAATTATGCTAAGCGAGTAGCTGAAAATACTCAGCTTTATCAGATTATCAATATTGACGACAAAAACCTAACTTATAAAGCTTACGAGGCAACAGGAAAGCTTTATGATCAATTTACACTCCAAAAAAGAAAGGGGCTGCCTAACCTTTTACTCGAAGCTCTTCCGGAAGAAAATAGGAAATAATAATTCTTAAAGAATCTCCGATTGGTCTATATTGAACACTTAAGATATATTTCACAGTGTGGAGACAAGAAAAGAAACATACCTAAAGTTGTTGGTCAGTAGGGGTTATGACAATCCTAAATTATCTGAGCTAAGTGAGTCAGCACTCAAAGAGATTCTTAAGAATGAAGAATCCTTTTATAAGAGAAATTCTAGTGAGTAGAACATTACTATGGTTTGCTTACTTTTTGGTATTCACTACACCGATACAGATTGCATTTTGCTTATGGACTTACTCTTTCCTTTTTTCTCCAGAGTATAGCTTAATGACTTTTAGTACTTCTGATTTCTTGGAACTTACATTCCTTAAACCTATTAAAGTTTGGATGTATTCTTGGTTCTGGAATAATTTCTTAAATTTTGTCTGGAGCCTCCCAGCAAGCATAATGGTTACAGTGAAACTGATTGTTAATACATGGCTAGGGCTATGGCTCCTTCCAATCGCAAAGGATTTAAATGATAAAAAAAGCACTTAGGAATTTCTTGGCGAAACGCACCATAGGTAGCAAGCTTAGAAATTACAGCATGAATACTTTCTCCAGCTATGATCTGTTTAAAAAGATTAGAATAGATGCTGAGGCTAAAAGGGACTTGGAAAATAGACCGCACGAAGTAACATATTTTCATAAGGTAGATGATCCTTACTCACATTTAACTATTCAGTATCTAGAAAAAATTAAGGCTTCTTATGGTGTAGTTTTAAAACCTATATTAGTTGGAGATGAAAACCCTGAAACCATTCATGAACCTAATTTATATAATGCTTATTGTTTGGAAGATTCAAAACGCATAGCTCCTTACTATGGTATTGACTTTCAACCAACATCTTATCCAAAAAAGGAATTAGTTGATTTGTCTAATGCTATTTTGACTTCGGTTGAAGAAGATAAGTTTTCAGAAGTTGCTAAAGAAGTAAGCAATGCATTATGGCAAGGGGATGAAGATACCTTGAGTTCTTTATCTAAGGTTTATAGCTCCACTGAGACAGAAGTATCAGAGAAATTAGCTGCAGGTAATTCGATAAGAAATGCAAAAGGTTATTATTTTGGATCTGCCTTTTATTATGAAAAGGAACTTTATTGGGGTGTAGATAGGATTGATCACTTAGAAGATAGATTATCTGAACTTGGTCTAAAGAAAGATACAAACAATGAACCAATTTGTGCTCCTATTTTAAATTCTCCCCCATCTTTGGAATCAGATAAACAAGTTAATTTATATTACTATCCCTCTTTGAACAGTCCATATACCTATGCTAGTGCAAAAAGAGTTGGAGAAATGAGAGATGACTATCCTGTAAACTTGATTACGAAGCCCGTTTTACCAATGCTAATGCGCAATATGAAAATTATTGATCTAAAAGCCAAGTACATTATTTCTGACGCCGCCCGTGAGGCAAGAAAACATGGATATCCAATGGGTCAAATTTATTCTCCAATCGGCAAACCAGCCAGGAAAGCTTATTCTTTATTTCCTGTGATCGATGAGGCTGGAAAAGGGTTTGAGTATATTGACGAACTATTAAAAGCTTCTTTTTATGAAGGGATTAACATAGGCGAAGATGAATATTTAAAGTCTTTAGTCGAAAGACTTGGACTAGATTGGTCTATAATCAAAAAAGACTTAAATACAAAAAAATGGAAAAAGGTTTTGGATGATAATCTTAAAGATATGTATGCGGGTAACTGTTGGGGAGTACCAAGCTTTAAGATTACTGATTTAGATGGTAAAGAACCATTTTATGTCTGGGGCCAAGATAGGATGTGGCTTCTGAAGGAAGAAATAAATAGGCGTTTAGCTTAATTACTTATCTAATATTTTAAGAAATCAGGATGTAATTCTTAAAAATCGCCTATAAAAACTGGGGAACAGCATGTCTAAATTTAAATTTTTCTGGATAATAATTTTTTTTATACTCAATGCTTGTTCAGAATCAGAGCAAAATTCATATTCTGAGCAATTTATAGATCAAATAAAAAAGGATATATACCCTAGACCAAAGCCTAATCCAGATAGGAATGCTTATTTTGGTGATTTACATGTTCATACAGCAAACTCATTTGATGCATATACATTTGGGACTATAAGCACACCTGCAGATGCATATAGATTTGCTCAAGGTGAAGCGATACCGCATCCCACAGGATACAAAATACAACTAAAAAAGCCTTTAGATTTCTATGCTGTAACTGATCATGCTGTTTTTTTAGGACTATTAAAAGAATCGGCAGATACAAGCACCGAGTTCTCTAAGTATGAAATCTCAAAGCCCATGCATGACCTCAATAAGACGGTAAGTAATAGTATATTTTCAATTCTTGAGAGAAATGGTCTTTTTAGGGCCTTTGGTAGCGAACTTGCTGAGGGTGTAGAGGACGGAAGTATTGATAGAGACATAATTCAGGAAGTAGGTAACTCGGTTTGGAAAAAAACTATTAAGGCAGCCAATGATGCATACAAACCAGGAATATTTACTACATTCGCTGGTTACGAATTTACTTCAAGTGTAGAGCTATATGATAAGTATCTTCATCGGAACGTAATCTTCAAGGATACAAAGAACCTTCCTGAACGCATTTTCTCAAGAGCAGATAGCCTCGATCCTGAAAAACTATGGGACTGGATGGATGGATTAAGGATAAGTGGGGTAGAGAGCTTGGCCATTCCTCATAATTCAAATATTTCAGGAGGGTCCGCCTTCTCTATGAATGATTATAACGGAGGTCCGATAGATGAGGCTTATGTTAATCAGCGACTTCGGAATGAACCTCTAACTGAGATAACACAGGCGAAAGGAACTTCCGAGACTCATCCATTTTTATCAAAGAATGATGAATGGGCAAACTTCGAAGCAAAAACAAATGTCGAAGGTGAGAACCTTATCAACAATTTAAAGGGAAGTTATGTAAGAGATGCATACTTAAGAGGATTAATAATCGAGGAAAAGGGTTTATCTAATCCTTTTAAATTCGGAGTAATTGGATCGAGTGATACCCATGTTGCAGGTGGCTCCTATACCGAGGAAACGCATTTTTCCAAAATAGGACTTTTAGACGGAGAACCATATTTACGAGGTTCAGTTCCTTTTAGAGGTTTTTATGGATTTATATCAAAAGTTTTTAGGCCTCAAACAGTCAGTGAAATAGGAGGCGAAAGTTATTTAAATATTGGAACACGTTTAATTAGATTTGGATCTTCAGGACTTGCAGGCGTGTGGGCTGAAGAAAATACTCGTGATTCGATTTATAACGCCTTTAGACGCAAGGAAACATTTGGCACCAGCGGACCTAGAATAAAAGTACGTTTTTTTGCTGGTTATAACCTAGAAGATTCAGAGCTTAGTGACCTTGGTCTCATAAAAGATGCCTATGTGAAAAATATTCCTATGGGAGGAACAATCACTCAAGTGGGCGATGAAAGTCCTAGATTTCTTGTTTGGGCAATTTCTGATCCTCTTGGAGCGCCTTTACAGAGAGTTCAAATAATCAAAGGATGGCTGGAAGAAGGAGAGCATAGAGAAAAGGTTTTTGACATAGCTTGCTCTGACAACGCAAATATAAATCCAACAACTCATAGGTGCGAAGACTATGATAATAATGTTAACTTAGATGATTGCTCCATAGATCTTAAAAAGGGCGATCCAGAGATAAAAACCTTTTGGAAAGACCCTGAATTTAAAAAAGATCAAAACACTTTTTATTATGCTAGAGTCCTAGAAAATCCTACTTGCAGGTGGTCAACTTGGGATGCGATCAGAGCAGGAGAGAAACCTAGACAAGATATACCCGTGATAATTCAGGAAAGGGCTTGGTCTTCTCCAATATGGTTATCAGGAAGTTAATTACCTAACATTTATAAGTTTTTTTAAGTGTAAAATATCATCATGAGAAATATATTTTTGGTGATCATGTCAGCTTTAATCGTCATTTCTTGTTCAGGAGGAGATGATAATTTAGATAACTTGTTAGAGAGTGATAATTTCCTAGAGAATAATTTAAGTAATCCTGGAGTTTTTGAAATTGAGGCTGGTCTTCAGTATGAAAAATTAAAGACGAGTGGCAGCGGGATAAGTCCTAGCCTTGAAGATGTAATTAATGCAGACTTCCATGGTACTTTATTAGATGGATCGGTCTTCTGGAGCTCCATTGAAAATGGAGAACCATTAGTGGTAACTCTTGCTCAACTTATTCCGGGATGCCAGAAAGCAATATCTCTAATGGAAGTTGGGGATAGTTGGAAATTATTTATACATCCTGACCTTGCTTATGGAACAGCGGGCAGGCCAGGTATTCCTCCTAACTCCTTATTAATTTTCGAAGTAAGCCTTCATTCAATAGAAACTTAAGAAAAAGTGGATGGCCAATGATACGATTAAACTGACCAACCACTTTTCTCAAGATTATGATTTCTCATAACTCGCTCATCCATGAGCGAAGAGATCTTAGGTAAGATTGGAGCCGAGCGTCTACAATTTATAAGGAAGTACGTGCCCGAAATTTCCAAGATTATTAGCAAAGCGGCTCAAGCAATTATTTAAGGGCATTTAGATTTTTTTCAAGATAAAAAATAGTTTTTTTAGTATAAAGTCACAAAAAAGGAAGAATCATGAGATACGAAGAAGTCATAAATGATAGAAGAAGTGCAAGAGGTTATTTAGATAAACCCGTACCAAAAGCAGTTTTAGAAGAAGTCATAAAGTTGGCTACTAGAGCTCCGTCTTCAATGAATACACAACCTTGGCATTTTCATGTTATTACTGGAACTGCCTTGGACAATATTAGAAAAGAGAATACAAAAAGAAATGTTGAGGGTGTTCCGCCGTCTAGAGAAATTAGACCGCCCATGGGTTATCAGGGCGTGCATAGAGAAAGACAAATAGAGATCGCCATTCAGCTTTTCAAAGAAATGGGTATAGAAAGAGATGATAAAGAAGCCAGACAAGATTGGGTGTTAAGAGGTTTTAGACAATTTGATGCACCAGTAGCCATAATCGTGACTTTTGATAAAGAATTAAAAGATGAAGACATCTCAAAGTTTGATTGCGGTGCGGCTGTAAACGGATTAGTAAATGCTGGTTGGTCTAAAGGACTTGGATCTGTCATTAATAGTCAGGGAATAATGCAGTCTCCAGTTGTAAGAGAATATGCCAAGATTCCAGATGATCAAGTCATTATGATTTGTGTAGCGATGGGTTATCCGGATGATAATTTTCCAGCTAATAAGGTAGTTTCAAAAAGGAGGCCTGTTTCAGAAGTAGCTACTTTTATTGGATTTGAGGAATAGCGAATGTATCGCTTACTATTTTTAATATTTTTTTGGCCAAATTTAATCTTTAGCACTGTATTTATCGATGTCAGGACAGTTGCAGAGTTTGAAAACGAATCGATAGTGAATACACAAAATATTGAATGGCAAAATATTTCAGATATTCAGACATTTATTTCAAAAGATGAGGAAATCTTTCTGTTTTGTAGAAGCGGCAAGAGGTCTGGGAAAGCTAAGAAAATACTTGAAGCAGAAGGCTATACTAGGGTAATAAATATTGGTGGATTCGAGGAAGCTAAAGAATTTATTGGTGCTAAGAGAAGTGCTCCTTAAAATTGATGCTAACGAATATAAAGGCTAGAATGCAAGCATGGAGTGGTTAAGTCAACATCTTGAACAATGGGCTTTAGTTTGGTTCGGCTTTTTATTTTGGGGTAGTATTTTTGGAGCTACTCTTCTCTATTTTTTTGAAGCAGGTCTTCTTATTTCTTTAACTGGCTATGGTTTAGGACTTCTGTTTGGTCTCTTAGCAAAAAATAAAGGTTGGTCATGGATTACGTAAATGATAATTCCATAGATTTATCCATAGAAGCAGAAAGAGAAGTTGCTAGGACTTTTATGGGCCGAATCGAATGGGAAATGATCCTTATAGGTCTTGGGCAATTCACAATATGGGTAGTTACTTGGGTACTTGTTCTTAACGCAATAATTCCACTTTTCGTTGGATTTTTGATTGCTCTTTTTACAGCTTGCAATGCCTATCTTCCATCTCATGCTGGTCAGCATGGTCATTTATCAGGCGGAAGGAAGAATCTTAAATGGCTAGATTTTTGGGTAGGACAAATAAGTGTAATCCCATTAGCGCAGTCTCATGACGCATTGAAGGCAACTCATTTAAAACATCATGCTCATACAAATGATCCAGATAATGATCCAGATTTTTTCCATGGTAATGCTAACAGCTGGCTTGGAGCGGTTAGAAATGTAAATGTTTCTTACAATGATGATGGTCCAGCTATGAAATCTATTGGAAAACACATGGAAGAGGATCCAAAATTCAAAGCTGCGTTAGAGAAAGGTGGAGCATGGACTCTACTTTTTTACTTCGTTCAAATCTTCATGGCTATTCTTTATCCCCTTGAGACCTTGCTCTTGTGGTGGATCCCAAAAAGAGTAGCAACGTCCTACTTGGGCGTTGTGTTCTCCTACTTGCCACACTCTGGGTTGGGTAGCGGACGTTATAAAGATACCAGATTTTGGACTAACAAAATTCCCAGATTCTTGAATCATTCAATGCAAATACACTCTATGCATCATATGTATCCAAGAATTTGTCACTATGATGAAGCCAAAGCTATACAGGCTTTGAAGCCTTATATGATTGCAAGGGGCATACCGGGAGCCGAGCATATTCCTGATAAGCTGAGATGGAATCCCGTAACTTATATTAAAGAGGTTTATTATGGACGCTAAAGAGAAAATTAAAGAAGGTGTACAGTTATATTTTGATTCTATGTATGAGTCAGATCCCGAAAAAGTAAGACAAGCCTTTCATCCAAATGCAATGATCACTGGTTATTTAGAAACAGGTCTTGCAGAAATGACTGTAGATGAATTTGCAGAATTTGTAGAGAGCCAAGATCCGTCTCCTAAGGAAAAGGGTGATGAAATTCTTCTCGAAATAGTCTCTTGTGATATTGCAGGTTCAACAGCCTCTGTTTCAGTAAGAGATGGCTATATCGGTCATGTCTTTTTAGATACTCTTTCTTTCTTAGAAAAAGATGGCGAATGGAAGATTTATAATAAATTGTTCCATGTAGAGTCATAAATAGTGAGTATGAAAGTTAGACAGATTTCAGCTGCTCTTGGTGCTGAGATAACGAATGTCGATTTAGCTCAAATATCTGATGATCAAGTGGAAGAGGTTAAATCTCTTTTAACCGAGCACAAAGTGATATTTTTTCCCGGTCAGAAGTTAAGTCAAGATGAGCATGTTGAATATGGTGCTAAGTTTGGTGAACTTGAAGGTCATCCAAACCTAAAAAATAAAACAGTGACTCATCCAAAGATCTTTGAACTTGCTGCTAGCTCCGGTGGAATAGCTGATGAGTGGCATACGGATATAACTTTTCAAGACTCTCCAGCTATTATGTCTGTACTTCATATGGTCAAGTGTCCTGAATTGGGTGGAGATACAATGTGGAGTAATTTAAATGCGGCATACGAAGCTTTATCTGATCCAATCAAAGATTTATGTGAAGGAATAACTGCCCTACATGATGCTAGACCTCATGGAAAACCTGAAAAAACTGCTATACATCCCGTTGTGAGGTTGCATCCCATTTCGGGAAAGAAAGTCTTATATGTAAATGAGCACTTTACTAGAAGAATTGTTGAAATGAATATTGAAGAGAGCGATATGTTGCTTGCTTATTTAACAAAGTGGGTGACAAGACCTCAGTTCACCGTTCGTTATCAATGGACTCCGGGCACTATTGCCATGTGGGATAACCGGAGCACCCAACATTATGTAGTAAATGATTTCGTGGGTGAGAGGATTATTCAAAGGGTAACCATAATGGGAGACGAAGTATTAGGATCTTCTAATCCTAGATGGAAGCCTGCTTTAAGAGAGGGTTTCTCAGCTATAACAACTCACGATAAACAATTAATTAATCACCTCAAGAATAAAGGGACCTTATAGTTTCATAAAATAAAGTTATTTCAATCGACTTCTTAGATTATGAATAATTCAGTTAAAAATACTCAATTTCTTTTTGATAAATTTATTGGGATCCTCATATTTCTAAACATTTTTCATCAAGTAATTTCATCGATGGACTTAAGAGGCTATGAATCAATGCTTAGCTATGGGAATATCTTTTTTCAGCTGTCTATGCTGATTTTTTTAGGCGAGGTTATTTACAGATTTATATTGGAGAGGAAGCTTGGCTTTTTGAATGTAGTGGACTCTCTAGTTTTGATTAACTACTTTTTTATCGGGATTTTAGATTTAAGAATATTCAGATTATTCAGATTTTTTGATATTTTCAGCAGGACTAGAATTTTATTACCCAGCAACACTTTATTTAAAACTATCCAAATGCAGCGACATAGTTTGCTGGGTTCTTTATTTTTAGTTCTATCTGTTCTCTTATTATTTTCGACCATTATGTACTTCGTTGAGAGAGAAGCTCAACCTGATAAGTTTGGGAGTATTCCATTGGCTATATGGTGGGGCATGGAGACATTAACAACTGTAGGTTACGGAGATGTTCATCCTATCACTCCTCTGGGCAAAGTTTTAGGAACACTGACAATGTTGTTAGGCATAGGAATGTTTGCTCTTCCGGCTGCAATTCTAGGTTCAGCCTACTATGAGGAAATGCAGAAAAGAAACTTCTTAGTGACCTTTGAAGCTATTCTAGAAGTCCCTCTTTTTGAGGAAATGCCAATTAAGGCACTAAGTAAAATTAATGAAAAACTGGATGCAGTGCTTCTTCCTTCGAATGAAGCTGTTTTTGAAAAGGGTGATGAGGCAGACTCAATGTATATTATTGAATCGGGTAGTGCTCAAGTTGAATTAGAAAATCCAGTAATCCTTGAGAAAGGAGATTATTTTGGTGAAATGGGGCTTATAAATAATAATCCCAGAACAGCAACCATTACTACTTTAGAGGAAGTTAAACTTCTGCAACTAAAAAAAGAAGACTTAGAAGAACTGTTTGATGAACACCCAACTTTATTTAGAGCTATAGAGGCAAAATTAGAAGCTATCAATAGTTAAAAAGAATAAGAAAATTCAGTTGCTATCTGTTCATCTTGGTTTTCAGCAAATTCTGGAGGCCTTGAATCGTAAAAACTGCTCAGCTGCAGCGAAATACTAATATTTTCATTAACTAAGAAATTAAGTCCAGCAAGTATGCTGGCCTTATAGTCATCAGTATCATTCAGAGCAGGTTGAAAGTAAGCCGTTAAGAGAAGATTAACATTCTTAGCAAGGCCATATTGATCCGTGAAATACATTGAAAGCCTCTCAGTATCTGATTCAATGCCTTGCAAGTCCTCTTCATCTTCAGTCAAAACTCCTATGCCTATCTTAGTTGAATCATCTAGGCTTATCCTAGTACCAAAGCCGATGACATCTCTTTGAAAAAAAGTCCTAAAAGGGTTTTCACTGCGTTGAGCAAAGATTTCAGTACTGAAACGGGTCTTATTCAAAAAAATGACTCTTCCATGAATAAAATTTGAGTCCGATGTTCTAATCTCATTTTTTTTTCGTTCTGAAGTCTGAGCTATAAGAAAAGTTTCTATATTTTCAGTGTTGTTATCTATTCTGAGATTTAATGAATAGAAATCTCTATCTTCATTACCCCTTGAGCCGCTTAACTGGAATCCTAATTTTGAGAAAAATCCTACTTTACCTTCATTGCGTTGATCTTCAATATTTACAATAGCCTCTGAGCTTAGAAAATAAGTATTAAATAGTAAGAGGATAAGACTTAACTTTTTCATATTATTTGGTATTTGCTACAAAAACTCCCTGCCAGTCATTTGGAGGAGGATTCTCTATATATTCCTCAACTCGATTGGAGATAAGTTCATAGTATGTGTTAAAGGAAGGCACCTTTTCTTTGTAAGAAAGTATATGTGTTTTTACCCCTTCCCAGTTTTGAGTTCTGTACATTTCTATAAAGTTCTGGTGATCTTGATGGAATTGATCCATAACTTCAAATTTTTCTGGGAGTATTGTATAAATTTTTTCGGGCTCTTGTTTTCCTTTAACCGATATTAAATCAAGCTCTATGACTCGCAATGAGTCTAACCCCTGGATACTAGACTGACCTAGGATCATTGGAAAGCCGTAATTGCTAGATTGACCTTCTAATCGAGATGCTAAATTCACAGAATCACCTAATACCGTATAATCAAATCTTTGCTTCGATCCCATATTGCCTACAATACATTCACCAGTATTAATACCAATACCTATCTCTAATTCGTCCTGATCAATTTTTCCTAATTTGTTGTTAAGATCATTAAGTGCATTTTGCATATTGAATGCCGCTTCTATAGCTCTTTCCCTATGATCCCTTTGATCAATTGGTGCATTCCAGAAAGCCATAATGCAGTCTCCCATATACTTATCTATTGTTCCTTCAGTCCTAAGTATTTCCTCACTAAGGACTGATAAAAGTTGATTGATTAAATCAGTTAGACCTTCAGGATCATTTTTATATTTCTCTGAAATTGCTGTAAAGCCTCTAATATCAGAGAACAGCACAGTCATTTCCTTTCTTTCACCTCCCAAAACCAGGGATTCACTTGATTCTGCCAATTTGCTCACCATAACTGGACTCAAATATTGAGCAAATGCATTTCTTACCTTACTTCTTTCAATCTCAGTAAATAAGAAATTAAAGAAAGTAATAATTATGTAAGCCAAAAGACAGATCACCATCGGTGAAATTGGATCAACTAAATAGAGATATGTGATAAAAAAATAATAACTACTTAGGGTGATCAGTCCATTGCCAATACCAAAGGCTACTAAGCCCCCAATCGGACCCTGTTTTTGTATTGTCAGTGTAATAGCCACCGAGAAAATTAGACCTACTAAGAATTCTAGACCCAAAAGCCAATCAGGTCTTTTCAGGAAAGTATTTGAAAAGATCTGTTGAACAAATTGTGCGATGATTGAAACCCCAGGTATATTTTTTTCCAGCGCATTCGAACGTAAATCAAATAAACCTGAAGCACTAGTGCCTACAATAGCTACTTTTCCTTCGAACAAAAGGGGATCAATCGATTCATTTATAACTTGCCACGCAGATAGAGTTTTTAGATTTTTGCTTAGTGTTGGATATAGCCAGAAAGTACCATCAGGATTAGTAGGCATTATTAGGGATCCAAGTTTAATATGATTTATACCAGTATTTTCTCCAAATGCTTCCTCACTTGAAGCATTGGATGATTTAATTTGATAGGTTGAGGCCCCAATCGCAACTCTTACGATTTCCAAGGGAAGAGAGGATACTAATTGACCATCCACGTTTTCAAAACTTGGAAGCTTTCTTACGATTGCATCATTATTACCTATACTCATACTTCCCAAGCCCGCACTTTCTGATTCTAGTAAAGCTAAGTTTGTCTGTAGTCCAGAGTAAGATTGGACAAATAATTTAGGATCATCTCCTTGAGTTACTAATCCATACTTACTCTTATGAATAGCGTCGCTTTTTTGGTTATTTGGAGCTAAACCTAAGACAACTGTTCCGTGATTCGAAATGGCTCTTGCAAAAAGCTCATCATGATCAATAGTTTTTGAAAGTAACTTAACTAACTCTTTATCATCAGAATAGACCTCCTTGAGTTGTTTTGATCCTGTTCTGTCAGCTTCAGCGAAAACTATATCAAAGGCTGTGACTGCTGCTAATTGAGTTTGATCGGTTAATTTTGCTAACTTGTCCCTCGACCATGGCCATTGGCCAATTTTATTAAGAGATTCATCATCAATATCAATAATGATGATCGGATCATCCTTTAATTCCTCTCTAGGAAAAAGAATCTTAAACGTATCAAACGAGGCAGTTCTTAAATCACTGAATATTCCTAGAGGATTCAATAAAGGAATAAACGCTAATAGAATAGCAAGAGGTAATAAAGCTTTTTTGCCTGCACTAGCAATATTCATAAACCCTAAATTTTACAGGTTATCAGAAATCCATTAAATATACTTTATAGTTGGTTTGAAATGCTTGATAATTCCGCAAAATTTTTTTTGGGATAATTTTGAGATTCTCTTATAGACAGCTTAAAAAAGCTTTTGTATTGCTTTTGGTCATATTCCTGTGCTCACAAAGCCTAATCTTAGCAAACGTAGCACCCGTAATTACCGATCCTAAAATGATTGAGGAAACCAATGCTGAAAGAGAAAAGATTTTTTCGGCATTAATAGAAGATCCTACTAATTTAGATTACTTATTTACGTATGCTAATTTGTCGATACTTTTAGGCGATCTTGAGGCTGCAATTAGTGTTTTTGAGCAAATGCTAATCTATGAACCAGATCTGCCAAGAATTCGACTTGAATTAGGCGTTTTATATTTTCGCCTCAATGCCTATCCGTCCGCTAAGCTATATCTAAACAGTGTTAAGAATTATGATGCTCCAGAAGAGGTGTTAAAAAAAGTTGATTCTTTTTTAAATTCTATAGTGGAGGCTGAAAAGGATTATATTCATCAGCATATATTCAGTATGGGCTTAACTAGATCTAGTAACGCTAATTCAGGTATTGATCAGGATATTATCGAAATCGCTGGATTTCCTTTGACAGTACCAGAGGGCTCAAAACCTCAGGGAGATATTACAAAAAACTTCCGCTATACGTACACACTCAATCAAGATCTTAATCATCCTCGTGGTGATCAAATCAATTATGTTATCGCTCTTACAGATCAAAGACTCGATTCTTTTCATCGATTTGATACTTCTTCCATTGTAACTTCTGCTACAAGAACATTTAATTTAGAGGGTAATCCTACCTCAATCTTTAGCCGACCTTCTTTAGATGCAAGTTTTACAGGCTTTGTCGTTTTACTGGCAGATAAAGCGCTTTTGAATTCACATAAGTATGATATTAAATTTACAGGTTCTCTAAGCGATAGCTTGCTATTCTCAATCGGCGGTTTTCATGATCAAAGAAAGTTTTTAATGAATGACTTGAAGAGTGGAATAATGAATGGCCTGATGATATCAAATTCATATGTTTCGAATTCGAATATTTTGACGGAAATAGAATATGAGTACTCTAAATTCAATGCGAAGGCATCCTATGAGACATATCAGTCAAACACATTCGGTTTGAATATTACTTCGCTCTTGGGAAAAGGGTGGGGATTTAAAGCCTCATTATCGCATTCAAATAAGCAACATTTCTCTCCGCTTCCTGTCTTTGGTGAAAGAAAAGAAGAGCTGAATTCAATAAAAGTAGAATTTTCTAAGTCCTCTTCGAATAATTGCTTATTTGCAAATTATAGAATTTCTAAAAATGATAATAAAAGTTCTATAGACATTTATGCTCGATCAAACCTCCAAGTTACGGCAGATTTTAGTTATGTTTGTCTACTCAATAGTTAAGTATGACTAGATTATTTAAAATTCATTTTATTTTGGCTCTTTTATTGAGCGTGCAAACTTCAATGTCAAAGGAGATTGGTGTTGCCTCTGCTGTTAACAAAAATACCACTGACTTAACATTGGAAGAAGAAAGAAAGCTCGTAGAGGCCGGATATAAAATCATACAAAACCATACTCTTGAAACAGATGCTATTGGGAGAGCGGCACTTCTTCTTATAGATGGGACTTCCTTTTCAATTGGGCCAAATTCCTCAGTCACTTTAGATAAATTCATCTATAACCCCGAAACTGCCGAAGGATCTTTGGAAGTTTCGTCTCGTGGGCTTTTAAGGTTGGTGGGAGGTAAAGTGACTAAGAAAAGGCCCGCCCTAATAAGAACCAATTCTGCTACTGTAGGTATCAGGGGTGGAATCACGATAGTTCAAACACAAGGACTCTCTACCTCTGCAGCTTTTGTCTATGGAGAAGAGTTGACTATGACTCCTAATCAAAATAGCGCAGCGGCCACTAGCTTGATAGAGAATGGGTTTGTTGTGACAGTTGAAGATCCAACGGACGAAGTAAGCGAACCTCAGCAGCTGAGTGAAACTTTTTTAGCAGAACTTCAAAAGGGACTAGAAGCTCGCGAAAATGATGAAGAATCATCAGAAGAAGAATCATCAGAAGAAGAATCGTCAGAAGAAGAATCGTCAGAAGAAGAGTCATCAGAAGAAGAATCATCAGAAGAGGAATCTACAGAGGAATCTAAAGAAGAGGAGTCAACAGAAGAATCAACTCAAGAAGAGTCGAGTGAAGAGTCCTCTGAAGAAACAACTTCAGAAGAAAGCGCTTCTGAAGAACAATCAGAAAGTACAACAGAAGAAACCAATACTTCTGAGGATCAAGGACAGGATAATGATACTCAACAGGAAAGTGCCTCAGTCACAGAAACAGAATCTGGATCAGATAACAGCGCTGCACAAGATGACAGTACATCTGACTCTAGTGTAGAAAATCAAATATCTGATCAAGCAGATACTTCAGCTGGGGTTGATAATGATCCTCAACCAGACGTTGATGAAAGCGCACTAGATTCTTCTGGAGTATCGGATAACTCTTCGGATATAGCTCCATCAGAACTTTCTACGGCTGATGATGTTGTTGATACTGCAGTCGATGTTGATACAACTTCTGAAGAAGTTGAAGAAACTACTGAAGAAACAGAAGAAGCCTCAGAAACCTCCATTGAAGATACTGCTGCAGTTGAAACAACCGAGACTATAGTTGAAGAGGCACCTTTTGATGCTTCTCTAAGCAATGCAAGTATTCAAATCAATGAGAATGAGACAGATATCAATTTAGCAACTCTTCAAACCAATAAAGATGATGATGTAGAAGTTACGGTCACAATTGACGGAGAAGATAAAGATTTATTCCAATACGATCCTTCTACTAATTCACTAAGTTTTATCGGTGAAGCTAACTACGAAGATCAAACTAATTTCTCATTGAACTTAATAGTTCAAAGAGAGGATGAAGAAGTAGTAATACCTGTGAATATTTCAGTTCGAGATATCAACGAGGCACCTTCAGTAAGTACCGAAATTCAGGATTCTTATGCAGAAGATCTAGCTACAGGGTCTGTTTTAGTGGGGGTCACTATCTCCGATCCTGAGAATCAAGAAGTCACTTATTCGATAAGTGGAGAGGGTAGTGATAAATTTACTATTGATGAAGCTGGCAATATTACATTAGCAGAGAGCTTCGACTTTGAAACCAAGGCCTCCTATACCCTCACAGTAATAGCGACCGATGGAGAGCTTAGCTCTGAGACGGAAGTTTTTATCAATGTTGGCGATATTAATGAAGCACCTTCATTATCTTCAGCTTTATCCTCAACATCTTTTAGTGAAGATTCAGCCTTAGGCACGATTATTGCAACTTCAAGCGTAGCAGATCCCGAGTCCAATACCATAACTTACAGTTTGACAGGCCCAGGGAGTGAATACTTCAGTGTGGATGAGAATGGAAATGTAACTCTAAAGGATTCTTTAGACTTCGAAACTTACTCCAATTACGAGATTACCTTAGTTGCTAGTGACGGAGAATTGACAACTAGCTCTGTAATTACATTTGATATATCTGATGTTGATGAAGCACCTAGCCTTTCTTCAACCCTCAAATCAGAGAGCTTTGAAGAAAGTATTGCGGTGGGAACTGCACTGGCTACGATCAGTTCTGTTGATCCAGAATCACAAACTATTACCTATTCTTTGTCGGGAACGGGAAGTGAAAATTTTGAGATAGATAGCAAAGGCAATATTACTTCAAAGGTAACCTTCGATTATGAAACAGAAACATCTTATACCTTCAACGTCACTGCATCGGATGGAACCAACTCTACCACTTCACCTCTTACAATTACATTATCAGATGTTAATGAATCACCAGATGTCACAATCAGCCTTCAAGGAAGTGAATTTGCAGAAAATATAACTACAGGATCAACGATAGCTACCATTGCTTACACCGATCCAGAATCCGACGAACTTACTTATACTTTATCGGGTACAGGAAGTGATCAATTTTCAATTGATGATCAAGGCGTCATAACTTTGAAGACTGGTTTAGATTATGAGACCAAGACTTCTTATGAATTGACGCTGACGAGTAGTGACGGTACCAACTCGGTACAAACTCAGATTAATTTCTCGGTAACTGATATCAGCGAGCTTGCCCTTTCTTTGGATAATACGGAAGTTACGTTGGCTGAAAATATTTCAACAGGATCTTCAATTGCTCAAGCAAGCTCTTCTGATGCAGCTGGAGAGGTAACATACTCTATCTCCGAAGGAGGAGTGGCAAGTGATATTTTCTCGATTGATTCCCAAGGAAGAATTTCTCTGAAGTCTTCTTTAGATTATGAAACGAAAACTTCCTATGAACTTGAGATAGTTGCTTCTGACGGAAAAGAGACAGTGTCCAAACCACTGACAATCACTATTAGTGACGTTGATCTATCAGTCACTTCAAGTTTAGCTTCTGCAAGTCAAGCTGAGACTATTTCAACAGGGACATCAATATTGACGCTTTCAACAAGTAATGCTGAAGGAACTCTAAGCTACTCAATCACTGATGCTGATGATAAATTTGCGATTAATAGCTCTACAGGCGAGGTAACACTTGCTAATGCTTTAGATTATGAGACTAAAACTTCTCATTCATTTACGGTTACGGTTACTGATGGCGTAACAACTAGCTCCGAAACTTTCACATTAAATGTAACTGATATTGACTTAACTTTGAGCTCATCTTTGGCTTCTAGCTCTCAGTTGGAAACTATTTCTACGGGCACGACTATTGTGACATCCTCTACTTCTAATAGTGAAGGAACAGTCAGTTACTCCTTAACTGACGATGATAATAAATTCTCCATCGACAGCTCGACAGGAGAAGTGACCCTTTCCAATGCGCTGGACTACGAAACCAAAACATCTCATTCCTTTACAGTTACGGCTACCGATGGTGTTACTACAACTTCTCAGGTCTTTACATTGACTGTTGATAATGCAGCCATCAATACTCTCGCGGTTACCTTAGCAAATAGTGGAGCTGCTCTAGCTGAGTCTTCTAGTTCTGGAACTTCGGTAGGTAGTTCGAGTATTACTAATCCTGAGAGCGAAACCGTTTCTTACAGTCTGAGCGGAACTGGCAGTAGTAATTTTGCTGTCGATAGCTCTGGTAATATCACGACCAATGCAGCTTTAGATTATGAGACAGCCAAAAGTTACAGTTTAACTTTAACTGCAACCGCAGGAGGCACAACCACCACCGATGCCTTTACCGTTAATGTTAAGAATGTTGAAGAGCTTGAATCGGCAGTCTTGCGTTATTCTGCTGCCTATAACTCAGTCTCAAGAAGCGGCTTTAGTGCCACGGCCACGCGTGGACCTTCTGGTTCAAGTTTGCCGGCCTATACTCTTGAGCAAGTCGGTACTACCAATTCAACTGATATTACTAGTGTGGATGATACGTCTCTTAATTATGTGCCAGTTGAAATCAATTCTGGAACTGTGCTCAATTGGCGATATTATTTCCCCATCGATACCTCTGGCAATGGTGAATTTAGCTTTGCACCAAATTCTTCCGCACGCGATGGTAAATATTACAGCACTCAAGGCACGGCAGTCACTACCACTATAGACAACGCTGAATTCCTGACTGCAGGACGACTAGAAGGCGCTAAATATTGGTTTATGACCACTGATAAGTCTGCTTCGAATATAAATTACACAAGTTCAACTGCAACACCGAATGCTTTGATACTCACCGGAGGAACAGCGGGGAGTTGGGCAAACGATTTAGAAACAGGCACTAGATCTTGGCCAGCAGCTATAAATGAATTAGGAGGAACTTATACGCACTCAACAAATCCAAGTTCTGTTGCTAATATGAATCAATATACGCATGTGATAGATATTCGGTTAGGAAATGTTAACAATACTCTTAATTCTTCGATCGTTGACTTCGTTGCAAATGGAGGCATCTACAAGTCAATGTGGTACGAATGGAATGGTTGTTGTAGTTCTTCATATAATCGAGACCGTATAAATGAAATCTTAGAAGATTTGGGATACGGTTCTAATACTTACGTTGTTAGCGGCTCTTATGAAAATAATAGTGCTGTAACGATTTCGAACCCCAATATATCGGGAACCAGCTTCAATTATGATGCCTTGCCTTCTTCAATAGGTTTTCCAGGAACTTACCACAAAGGTATAGGATCTAGTATCGCGTCAGGATGTAACTTATTAACTCCTGGTGTTACCGGACTTATGATCTGTGATCCTGCCGCTAAGTCTAACAGCCAAACTCATACTGGGACCATTGTAGGAACTACAGATATAAATTGGCAGAATCAAGGATTAGGTTCATATAGTACCGCTAATGGTTACCTAGTGATGAAATGGATTTTGGAGCTCGGTTTGGCTCAAAACACCTCAACATACAACCTCTATGAAGATCAAGTCACTATAGCAGGTGAGGTCTACACCGATGCTTTATTTAAAACTCATACTGACTCCCAGGCCACTAACAAGCGAGTCTATGGTTTTCTGGTCATCCCGATTGAAAACTTCGCTGCAAGTGGAACCAGTAATGATTATTTTATTCCCAATTTCATCCCTAAGACACTTTGGTCCTATGGCGATGTGGGGCACGATTATTGTTTAGGTATGGCTAGTAATAGCGCCTCTGACTGTAATACCTATGAAAATTACTACGACTTTTCTAGCATTGCCCTTTCTGAAGCAGTTAACGCCGGTACTAAAAGGATTGATACATCCAGATTCACTGGTGGGTCAGCCAATGACTTTCCTGAAGGTCAATCCATGTGGTGGCAGGTGCTAGATACAAGTGGTACCTTCAATAAAGGAGTTGGGCTTTGGGCACAAATTTCTATAAAAGATTCATACGACGGAGCATCCGGTAGCACGACTCGAGACGATCAAGAAAGTCTTCTTAATGTCGTTATTTCTAGTATAGATGATCGTAAAAATGATACGACTCGATACTCAGTTGGAGATACTGGCTTGGGCATGGATGGTTATCATTATTGGTCTTATCAAGGTGCGACCAATGCCGACAATGATGGGTTGGGTATTAACTATGGCACCTCACCAATTGAGTGTGCAACCTCTATGGACACTGGTTGCTTTTGGGGTACGGACTCTGGCCAAACATTTCGTGGCGCCATGATTACTTCCTCTGATCCATATAAGTCAGGTGATATGACTTTGAGTGTCAATTACAACTCCAATAATGACACCTTCAGCACCGGAACCTTTAATCAGTCCATTGTTCAGGTAGATGCAAAAGGCTCAGCTAGTGGTAATTACTTGACAAGTTTACAAGCCTCAAATTTTAGAATGTTCAATGACGCTACAAATTACAGTGGATTTCTCAGTGGCATTCTAGAATTTGATGTCAGTGGTACAGGTAACTCTCAGCTGTCTTCAATTCGCTCAAGCAGCACTTTGGCCAGCTTTACATTTGATTTCACCAACGATGATGTGCAGGTGGTAGCGCCTATGACAGTGAGCGCAGCACCATCAAATAATTACACTTCAAATTGGTCAACCGTGGACACTGGCTCTATGACTCTTAAGTTTGGCGATGCTACTAATGACGAAGCGAAATCAGCTTTCATTTCTCACGAAGTCTTTGGTGCTGAGATTCAAGACGATGGGGCGCAAATTGATGGAACCTCAGGTGGTTCTAATAACTTGGCTGGAGTAATGGTTTCTTACAATACCTTGGAAAAAGAGGATTCTGATCTATTTCACACAGGAGGCAATGATTCAATGCCAGATACTCGCTATTCCAGTTGGGGTTTCTGGGCCATGAGTGCTGCCGATATATCTCCTAATTCAGGTGATCAAAATGCTTCAGTACACTTAGGTACTTGGGTAGGCGGTGAGCTCTTGGATCAAAACGACATACCAACTTCAGGATCCGCTTCTATGAGTGGTGCTGCTGCGGTCAATGTTGCATACAGATATAATCAGACTGGTACAAATTATGATGTACATAAATACACAACCACAGCTGATGTTGCAGCGTCATTTAGCTGGGGTGCCAGTGGATATTCTGGAACTTTAGATTTCACTAACTTTGATGATAAAAATCCGATTGTAGCAAATGCTGGTTTTGCTTCTTTTTCCGTAGCTATCACAGGAACCAATAATACTTACACAGGGACTTCTACGGATTCCTTGGATAACAGTTGGCTGGGTGGAGCTGCAGTGGCAGGTGCTCTGTTTGGAGATTCGTCTCAAAAGGAGAGTGGAGGAAGGGTGAATGTGAATTTATATAAATCTGGAGATACAGGAACAGCTGGAGCCAATGATTTTTATATGGCAGAAGGAATTTATCTGCTTTGTGAAAATGGTGGTTGCTAGTAGATTAAATTTTTCAACTATAATGCAAAAAAGGAGATAGTGATGAATGGTTTTGTAGATTTTTTTCTAAAGATCAGAAACAGTAAGTTTTTTAATTCTCTCGTTATATCTGTGATTCTAGCATCGGCATTATATGCGGGTGTATCATCTTATGACATTCCCTCTAACTATATCTATCTTCTTGAGGTTTTTGACTACGCTATCACGATATTTTTCACGATAGAAATCGTCATTCGAATGATTGCTGAGAGATCTCTAATTAAGTTTTTTAAAGATGGCTGGAATGTGTTTGATTTTATCATAGTCACCATAAGCCTAATCCCTGTTGGGGGCGCTGAAAGTGTTTTTGTTGCTCGTCTATTAAGGATAATAAGAATCTTAAGAATAGTTACAGTAGTACCTGCTTTCAGACACATCATAGAGGCTCTTATTAAAACTATACCTAGAGTCGGTTTTATCGCGCTTTTAATGTTTATCTTTATTTATATATGGGGCGCAATTGGCACTTTAATTTTTGGTGAAATCGAACCAGATCGTTGGGGCAATATTGGTGTTGCCATGCTCACACTCATGCAAGTTGCGACCTATGACGACTGGGGAGCCATAATGAGTGATGTAATAGTAATTTATCCCTTGTCATGGATATATTTTGTTAGCTTCATCATTATCAATGCCGTTGTTCTATTAAACATGGTCATAGGAGTTATTGTTGATGTGATGACCATCGAATCTAAGGACAACTTTCTTCCGGATGATCCAGAAGATATAAATTAATTTTTTACAAAGTTCGCAATCGATAGTGCGGTTTCGTCGCTAATTTCAGGGCAGCCAAGAAATATATCTGTTCCATGAACTGAACCCATCACCTGTCTGCACTGCGCATCCACATCAGCTTCCCTCAGTAAACGATAAAAATTCACACCTTCATCTCTGAGTGGATCCATCTCATTGACCAAAATATAAGTTTTGGGAAGACCTTTTACATCGTCCTCAGTTGCGAAACTGGGCCAAGCTAGTGGATCTTTATTTTTATAAGCTTCTATCCCATAAATAATGGCGCCGTGAGAGTATTCATGCTCGCTATGAAGCGAGAGTAAAATACCTTCATTCTCTTCTGAGGAGGGATTTTCCGGTAAGGGCCATTGTCCTGCTATGTAGGGACATAAAGCATATAGACCTTTAATCAATTCAATATCACCGTCTTGTTTGAGTTTCAAACTTGTGGCTATGGTTAAATTTCCTCCTCCGCTTTCACCGGCAACAATGATTCTGGTGTTGTCTATATTGAGCTCTTTTGAATTAGCATGAACCCATTTAAGACCTGATACACAATCATTTAATCCAGCAGGATAGGGCTCAACTTCAGGAGCCGATGATGCCCACATGGCATTTCTAAAATCTACCATCGCTACTGCAACGCCTTGCCTAGCAATACATCTTCCCCAAGCAGAATATAATTCATCAAAACACGAGCTGACCATCATACCTCCCCCATGGATGTAATAAACACAGGGTAATTCTTCTTCTGTATCTGGTCGAATATATTGGACTTTGATCGTATTGCCATCTGGATCTGAAATAAATTCTTTTGTCGATGTTATTAAACCTGTATGCGGAACAACTTCTTTGTAATGTGAAGCATTATTAACCATTTCTAAAATGGCTCGACCTTGTTTTGCTTGCTCACTTTCCTGATCAGCCATTATTCCTTCACGAGTTGATGCTGGGCTTGATGTAACAGAGCCGAGTTCGACTTCTCCAAAAACTGCACGTATTCTTTTATCTATTTTTAAATTATTTTTAATTTTGTTTTCCATCGTTACTCCCTCTTTTATCTACCTTTAAATACAGGCTCTTTTTTTTCTACAAAAGCTTTAGTGGCATTTCTATGGTCTTCAGTTTGACCACAATGTATGTGATGCGTTGCCTCTAAATCAAGACAATCATCTACTTCTCCATGCATTGCTCTATTCAAATTTTCTTTCATGTATCGATACGCCACTGAGGGGCCAGAAGCTAATCGATTGGCAATTTCCATAGTTTTTTCCATTAGCGCATCAGGCTCACAAACCCAGTTTGTCAATCCTAGTTTAAGAGCTTCTTCTGCTGTGATTCGATCAGATAGGTAATAAAGCTCTCTTGCTTTAGCCGACCCTAAGAGTTGAGTCATGAAGTAGGAACCTCCATAGTCACCAGAAAAACCAACTTTAGCAAATGCAGTAGTCATAATTGCTGAACTAGACATGAGTCGTAAATCACATGCTAAAGCATAAGAGAGCCCTGCTCCTGCTGCAGCTCCAGGAAGTGCAGCTATTGTTGGTTTTGGCATTTTAAATAACTTACCAGATGTTGCTCTTTGGTGAACTCTCTGCTTGTGTATAGCTGAGTCAATTGTGTTGTCTCCGACTGTTCCATCTCCTGAAGATGCCATGCCTTTTACATCTCCGCCAGCACAGAAACCTTTTCCAGCTCCAGTTAGAACAACGCATCTTATTTCTTTATCTAATTCGACTTCAGCGAGTACTTCTTGCATCGCTTGGTTCATCTCTCCAGACATAGCATTTCTGGCCTCCGGTCTATTCATTGTCAATAATGCAACACCATTGGATTTTTCAAAAATTAGGTGATCAGTTCCTGTATCAATTTTTTCCATAGTTTTTCTCCCCTTAACTATATCTTTGCTATTCTATGTGCAAGATGCAAGCGAAAATTTATCATTTAGGCTTACTTTTTTGCACTATTTTTCTCATCTCACATGAGAAATTATTTGCCGAAGAGAAACCACTATTGACCAGTCCATTAGTTGATAATCCAAAGTCTGTAGTTTTCATTGGAAATAGCTTTTTCTACTATAACAATGGTGTCCATAAGCCCACTCTTGGCATGGTTAAAGCTAATTCAGATCTGGGTAAAGGACATCGCTTTAGAAATATTACAATCAACAGTTCTTCTTTAGAATGGCATGATGTTGAATCATATGTCACTAATGAAAAGATAGGTTCTTTTTCCATCACTTCAAAAAATAAATATAAAAAGTATGAGCCAGAAAATTATGATTTAGCAATTATGATGGATTGCAGTCAATGTCCGGTTCATCCAGATAGAAAAGATTTATTTAATTATTATGTCGACCAACACAGCAAAACACTCCGCGAATACGATGTAGAACCCTCTCTTTTGATGACATGGGCCTATAAAGATAAGCCGGATATGTTAGAAGGACTTGCTTCAGCCTATATCGCAGCAGGAAATAAAAACAATATAGCTGTTTTTCCCGTGGGTCTTGCATTTGAGCTTTCTCAAAAGGAAAATCCTTCAATAGAACTTTTTACACCAGATAAGAGACATCCGAGTAAGGCAGGTACATATTTGATGGCAGCAGTGATTTATTCCTCCATATATAATGTATCACCAGTCAATAATTCTTATGATTACGGAATTGGAATTGAGAATCAAAGAAAGTTACAAGAAACTGCATGGAGAACCCTTTTAAGGTATCAAGGAAAATAATATGATTTTAAAGAATAGGTATTTTTTAGTAATAGTTGCTTTATTGATAGGTTCTTTTACTGGTTTCAAATTAACGGAAACTTTTGCTATCAAATATATTATGGAAAACCTTCCAATTGACACTGCAACGCTCGATGAGAAAGACGTGTACGTGACCGAAATTGAAGATGGTATATTTGCCTCTCCAAAAGAATTATCTTACGTAGACAATAAAGCAAAAAATATCATTTTGCTTATTGCAGACGGCATGAGTCTGAGTCAAATAACAGCATACCGTATGATGAAAGGTAGTCTTAATGAGCGCATTTCAATGGATAAATTTCCATATTCCGGAATTGTTTTAACCCATTCCTATAATGCAGCCGTCACTGACTCTGCATCTTCTGCTACTGCCTATAGCACAGGTTTCAAAACAAATAATGGTGCACTTGGATTAGATCAAGACCTCAATGAACTTGAAAATTTAACTGAAACAATCGATAAGTTCGGATTTGTGAGCTCCTTAATCAGCACCTCCGAGGTTACCCATGCTACACCAGCTGCATTTGCTGCTCATGTAGATTTAAGGTGGAAGACAGATATTATCAGCTCACAAATGATTGATTCTAGAGTCGCAACTATTCTGGGTGGGGGGCGTTATTTCTTTACACCAGAAGAACAGGGCGGAAAAAGGGAGGATGGACGAAATCTTTTAGATGAGATTAAGGAATCTCATATTGTGCTGACTGAAAAAAATCAATTATCCGAAATCTCTAATTCTCTTGATAAGCAAGTATTAGGACTTTTTGCTGATGAGCATTTAAGGGATGAAGATAAAAAGGATAATCACGATCTAGAACCCTCTTTAGCAGAAATGCTTCAGTACTCAATCACACGCTCTGACTTATTGATGAATCAAGGATGTGAGGGTTTTTTCATTATGGCAGAGGGATCTCAAGTGGATTGGGCAGGACATGTCAATGATTTCGATTATCTCATAAGGGAAATGGAAGATTTTGACGAAGCAGTAGACTTAGCCTTAGAAATTGCAAAGGAAAGACAAGATACTTTAGTTTTAGTCACTTCAGATCACGAGGTAGGTGGTCTATTGATAGAACCTGCTAATCCAATAGATAATTCATTAGATGATGTTAAGTTTTCTTTTAACACTGCTGTAGGAAGTGGAACTCATACTGGTGTTCCGGTTCCAGTGTATGCTTACGGACCAGGCTCAGAAAACTTCACAGGAACGCTTGATAACACTGATATCTATTATGCCATGTTAGCTGCTCTGGACTTGGATGATAAAAAGGGAAGCTGTTTAGGGAGGTAGGAGATTGTATTCAGTAATTTTATATTCCGTATTTCTCTTGTTTTGGGTTGCCATTATTTACGACTTTGCAAAGAGACCGAAGGATAGAGATGATGATAAATATATGGATCTTCCTCCACTCAGGCAATTGGCGAGAACATTCTGGGTGGGCTGGATTGGTATAGTTTTATTATATACACTCATCGTAAGTTTGAATTAGATATGGGGAGAAGAGAATGGATACGCCAAAAATTATAAAAGCAGATTCATCCAATGTTGAAGAGGTAAAAAGTGCAATCACTTTAGGGTTTGCTGCTGATCCTTTACTGAGATGGTTTTTTCCCGATCCACATAAATTTCTAAAGAATTTTGCGTTTTGGATGGATGCCTTTTCTAAACCTGCACTAGAGTCAGATTCTATTTTTACTGATGAAAATTATTATGGAGGCGCAATTTGGCATCCTCCTGGAATCCATTTAGATCCCGAGGTGCTCGGACCAACGCTTGAAGATATTCCCTCTAATAGGCTGGAAAGTGCCTTACAAATGTTCGATGAATTTGATGATTGTCACCCTAAAGAAGATCACTGGTATTTACCTTTTATAGGTTTAGATCCTTCAAAACAAGGTCAGGGCATTGGTTCTTTAATTCTCAAGGAATCTTTAAAAAAGGCAGATGAGCAAGGAAAAATTGCATATCTTGAATCTTCCAATCCCATGAACATGAGCCTTTATGAAAGACATGGATTTGAGACTATTAAGAGGATAGAAATTGGAGATTCACCCCCAGCTCACCCCATGATTAGATACCCGAGGTAGATTATGAGACATTTAGAATTTCACGATGTAGAGATACATGAACTTAAATCAGAGATAATTGGAGAAACTTTCGAGATACTAGTAAAACAGCCTGATCCCAATATTATTTCTTTATTTGGAGACGGTCCATTGCCAGTAATTTATGGGACAGATTGTAATCTCTCAGCTGGAGGCTACATCAACACGATCGACGGGTTATACCTTGGTGGAGAAATTCCGCCGGCTCTTTTCATAGGCATACAATACAAGCTAGGTGATGAACCAGACTTCATGCAGTTTGTAACTAATAGAACTCGCGAATTCACGCCTGTTGAGGATATTGAAAATCAAAAATTAATGGAACAAATGACTCTCAGGGAAGTAAAGGGAGGCGGTGCGGATAAGTTCCTGAAGTTTTTAACAACTGAATTAAGGGATTGGGTTTCAGAAAGATTTAATGTTTCTGATGACACGACATATATTGGAGACTCTATGGGTGGTTTATTTGGACTCTACACTTTGTTTCATCAACCAAAAGCCTTTAAGAGATATGTGATTGGTAGCCCTTGGCAAGAGTGGAGCCATCCCAATACTTTTGATCTTGAAGAAAGCTATGCTGAAAATAATGAGGATATGGAAGCTATTGTATACATGGCATCCGGAGCAGAAGAAGATGTTATTGGACCTTATCTAGAAAAAATGAATCCAGTAATGGTTGAGATCTTCTCCAAAGCTAGAACTGCTGACTATACAGAGCAAATGATAGAAAAGCTCAATAGCAGAAATTATCCAAGCCTTAAGTTAAAAGGTTTGATTTTAGAAGACGAGACGCACTTCACCATCACTGGAGCATTATTTAACAGAGGGCTAAGACACGTCTTCAATGTTGAGTGAGTAATATGAAAAATTTAAGAAACCGAAAGTGGACCTTAGCTAGCAGACCAGTCGGGATGGTTGGGGAACATAATTTTTCCTATGAAGAGGAGGAAGTAAGAGATATTGAAGATGGAGAGTTTCTTATTAAGAACTTGTATCTTAGTTTTGATCCTCCTCAAAGAGGTTGGATGGAAGATAGAAAAAGCTATGTACCACCAGTTGCAATTGGAGAGGTAATGAGAGCTGGCTCTGTAGGCCAAGTTATTGAATCAAATCATCCTAATTATGCTGTAGGTGATAAAGTTCAAGGCACTTTTGGATGGCAAGAGTACGCCATTTCAGATGGAAAGGGTATTTTAAACGCTACTGTCATTCCAGAAGGAGCATCTCTCACAGCACCTTTAAGCGTCTTTGGCATTACAGGACTCACTGCATATTTTGGTTTATTGGATGTTGGACAGCCTAAAGAAGGGGATACTGTTCTCATATCTGGAGCAGCGGGTTCCACAGGATCTATTGCTGCACAAATTGCCAAAATAAAAGGCTGTCGTGTTATAGGTGTTGCTGGCGGAGTTGAGAAATGTAAATGGCTAACTGAGGAAGTCAAAATCGATGCGGCAATAGATTACAAAACCGCAAATTTAGAGGAGGTTATTCCTGAATTGTGTCCAGAAGGCATAGATGTCATTTTTGATAATGTTGGAGGAGAATTCCTAAACACCGCACTATTGAGCATAAACCAAAATGCTCGAGTGGCGATTTGTGGTGCCATCTCAGGCTACAATAATGAGACTCCAGCTCCTGGACCATCAAACTATACTGCTTTATTAATACAGCGAGCTAGGATGGAGGGATTTATAGTACTGGATTATATGGATAGATTCCCTGAGGCAATTGGAGAATTGATGCAATGGGTCCAAGAAGGAAAAATTATTTATCAAGAAGATATACAGGAGGGTATCGAGAATGCCCCTGATACTTTATTGAGGCTTTACACAGGCCAAAATAAAGGCAAGCAACTTCTTAAAATAGCTGATCCCGAATAAGTTTAAAGATCTTTATGAGTTCCGTCACAAAAAGCGCCATTTTTACTCATCTTGCATCCGCAGAAAAAAACATCCTTTTCTTCATCGAGTTTTACTTTCAATGGTAAGAATTCAGTTCCTTCGTGAGAGCCATCGCAGAAAGGTTGTTTAGAACTTTTTCCACAACTGCACCACCAGTAATTTTTTTCAGACTCGACGGAAACTTTGTAAGGAAACTTTTGAACTACTTTTGGATTATTCATAAAAAAAAAGTAACATAAATTCTAGATAAAATTACTAATGAGATTTATTCTCAGATACTTTGTAAAGTAGATTTTTATGAGCGTTAAAGAAATATTAAAAATGGGTAACCCTCTTTTAAGAAAAGAGGCTGAAGATTTCACTATTGAAGAAATCAAAAGTCCAGAAACAAAATTATTACTTGAAGACATGTGGGACTCTCTAGAAGTTGCCGGTGGAATTGGATTAGCAGCTCCTCAAATTGGCATTTTAAAAAAATTAGCTGTAATAAAGTTATCCGAAGAATCAGATAGATATCCAGACATGGAGGATAGTGAGCCTTATGTCATCTTTAATCCAAAAGTTTCTGTGGTGGATGAAACTGAACAAGGTTTTTGGGAAGGTTGCCTAAGTGTTCCTGGATTAAGAGGTTTTGTTGAAAGACCGAGGAGTATCAGAGTAGATTTTTTAGACGAAAATGCAGAACCAAAAACTATTGAGGCTGAAGATTTTCTAGCTACGGTTTTTCAGCATGAGTTGGATCATTTAGTTGGAAAACTTTATGTAGATAGAATGAAAGATATTAAGACTTTAATGTTTGAGGAAGAAATGGTTTTTGATGAAATAAAAGAAGAAGTCTTGGATTGATTGAGGAAAAATTATGACGCATGAAGAACGAATTAGAGCAGCTTGGCAGGGGAGAATATCGGGTTGCTTATTAGGAAAACCTGTAGAAATGATTTCTATGAGAGAAGGCCCACATGGATTAAATACCTTTTTACAGGATTCAGGATCACTTCCTCTTCGTAACTACGTCAACTATATGGAGCATGAATTACTGAGGGGTGCTAATAAACGATGTTGCTTAGGAATGATGGAAAGGGCTGAAGTTGATGATGACATTACCTATCTCGTTCTGGCCCTGATGATGATGGAGCAGTATGGCTTAGATTTAAGTACAGATGATGTTGCAAGATCATGGATTAACTTATTGCCAGTCGGAGCCACATTTACTGCAGAAAGAGATTCATATTTAAAGCTCATAGAAAAATCAAATATGGCCTATCAATTTGGTGGCCCGCGCAGCTTTGATCTAGAGGAAATAAATGATGGAGAATACAACGACTGGATAGGAGCTCAGATCCGGATTGATATGTATGGATGGTTGTTACCCGGAAAACCAAAATTAGCTGCAGACTTAGCAAGAAGAGATGCAATGCTATCGCACAGGTCCTGTGCTGTAGAGGCCTCAGCTTATATCGCTGCATTGTGTGCATTGGTTCCAGTTTCTTCTTCAAGAGAAGAGGCGGTAAAAGCAGCATTAGATTTAATAGAAAAAGATTCCTTGGCTTATGAGGCCGTTCAAGTAGGTATTAAATATAAAAATGAACCTGCCTCTAATCTTCATCAACATTATGGAGATATGTCACCCGTTCATAGCTTAAATAATTTAGCAGTAGTAGTGTGGGCATTTTTATCATTTCAAGATTCATTTGATGAAGCAATCGGAGAAACCATATGTTGTGGGTGGGATACTGACTGCACAGGTGCAACAGTAGGAGGATTACTAGGCTTAGATATAGGAGCAATACCGGAATCATGGACATCTCCGTGGCAAGGAAGAGTACAAACTGCGATTGCCGGAGTTGGAGAACTTGATCTAGATAGCTTAGTCAAACGAACATGTGTGCTTGTCGATAAATTTTCCTCTGTAGCTGACCTGAGTTAAATTCATGACAAATCCTATTGCAGTCTTTGGCAGCATCAATATGGATTTAGTGGTTTATAGCTATGCCAAACCCAAAGACGGGGAAACAATTTTTGGAAAAAACTTTGAAACATTTCTTGGAGGTAAGGGTGCCAACCAAGCAGTAGCTTCCTCAAGGACTGGTTCAAATGTGTCGTTTGTCGGAAAAGTCGGCAATGATCTCTATGGCGAACTACTTAGAGAAAGACTTGACTCAGAAAATATTGATACAGAATTATTGGAATGTCATGATGGGGAATCTGGCGTAGCTTTGATTAATGTCGTCGAAAGTACCTCTCAAAATCAAATAATAGTTGTCCCAGGAGCTAATTCTCATACACGATCCGAACAGATGAGTGATCAGGTGCTTTCATCTACAGATATCCTTATTTCTCAAATGGAAGTTGAATCCAAAGAAATTGAGAAACTATTCTTAAGGGCTAAAGAAAGAAATTGCTATCGTATATTAAATGTAGCACCAGCTTTGACATTAAGTAATTCACTTTTTTCTGAGACTGATTTATTTGTAGTTAATGAAATTGAGTTAGAGTCTCTGACAAAACAATCAATTCAAATAGATTCCTTGGATTCTATCAAAGAGAGTATCGAATCCATGGGTTTAAATAATCAACAATCTATAGTCGTAACTCTTGGATCTAAAGGAGTCTATATTCATCAAGATAATAAATATGAGTTTATCGAGAGTCATAAAGTAGATGCCGTCGATACAACTGGATCGGGAGATTGTTTTATCGGAGCATTAGCTAGTTCCCTACTTGAGAAGCAAGATTTATCAGAGGCTGCTATTTTTGCTAATAAAGCTGCCGCTATTTCTGTGACAAAGAAAGGTGCATCGGCTTCTATGCCAACTACTCAAGAAGTCTTAAAGTTTGGATAAATTATAGTTCTACCAAAAAATCTATTACCCTTTCCTTAAATAGGGAATTAAAAGCTTCAACATCTAAATCTAAAGCTACTTCAGAGTTGGGCTTCGGTTTGAAGATCTGTCCCATGATAGATTCATTAAATTCGCTAACTGTTTGTCCATCAGTAAATTCACCTTTAGTTTCTATAGATACATAGGCCTTTTTGAAATCTGCTATTTCAGGCATAAACGAGAGGGCAACAGCCAAAGAGTCATATAAATGAAGTCCTTGATCAATTATTTCTTTATTTGGATTTATTTTTAACCATGGATCTACTGATTTCTGAACAAATTGACAAAAGGGATGTTCATTTTCTCCAATTAAATTGAGCTGTTCTCTACCAAATCTAGTTTTATGGCAGACATCTAATGGAACCATTCTAATTGGAATGCCAGAGCCAAAGACTCGAGCGGCTGATTCAGGATCGGCCCATACATTAAACTCTGCAGCTGGCGTAACATTTCCTTGCACAGTTGATGCTCCGGCCATCATGGTTATTTTATTTATGTGAGTTGGCAATTCAGGATCTAAGTCTAAAGCTTGAGCGATGTTAGTTAGAGGGCCAATAGTCACAAGCTCAATATCACCAGAATTTTCTTTTGCTGTTTCAGCAATAAAGGCTGGTGCACCTTTCTTATCGTTTTCAATTGGTAATATTGGAGTCAATTGTTCCATTTCCTCCCTCTGGCCAAGCCATTTTCTTTTTTCATTTCTATCCTGACTATATGTTCCAGGTTTTCCAGTGTGAACAGGTATATCTTTTCTAAGCTGTTCAACTAAATAGCTAGCATTGCTAAAACCTCTCTCTACAGGAACATTCCCTTGTACGGTTGTGATGCCCAATATTTCAAGCTCAGGAGAATTCATCGCAAGCATAATTGCAAAACAATCTTCAGGATCACCACCCTTTGTTCCCATTGCTGGGTCAGTATCAATTATTATTTTCTTTTTCATATTTCGTGATATGTTAACTCTTTTATAAGTAATAGGGAGAAATGCTTGTGAGACCAGTTGTAGAAACTAAAAGCGGACCAGTAGAAGGTTTAATTGAAGAATTTAATGGAATTAAGGGCTACAGTTTCAGAGGCATACCTTATGCAGCAGATACATCAGGTAATAATAGATGGCGTGCTCCTCAGGATGTTGAATCATGGGTAGAAAATTTTGATGCCAGTTCTTTTGGACCACAATGTCCTCAATTTAGAAGAGGAGAGGGAGGATTTAGAGATTCAATTGCGAATGCTTACGAAATTGAAATACCTGAAGAGGAACCGCCGCAAGAATCAGAAGATTGCTTAAGACTGAATATATATTCAGGAGATTTAGCACCTAAAGAAAAGTTACCAGTTATGTTTTGGATTCATGGCGGTGCTTTAAGATTTGGATCGGGAGATAATTATTTACCAGATGGAATACTCTCGAAAGGAAAAATACTTGTAACAATAAATTATAGATTAGGAGAATTAGGTTTTTTTGCTCATCCATCAATAAATGACAGTGAAGAAGAGTTTAAAACTAATTTTGGCTTGCTGGATCAAATTAAGGCTTTGCATTGGGTAAGGGAAAATATAGAAAACTTTGGTGGTGATCCATCTAATATCACAATATTCGGGGAATCTGCTGGAGGATTTTCAGTTGCCGCACTTTTAGTATCTCCTCTCTCAAAAGGTCTTTTTCACAAAGCAATTGTCCAAAGTGGTGGTTTTTCAAGAATGGCCCTCCATTCATCTGATAAATCGAGTAATGGCTTTTCTGCTGCAGATCTTGGATCAAGATTCGGAGAATTTTGTGGTATCCCAAATAATGATGATCAGTTAAAGCTGATGAGAGAATTGCCTATAGATAAGATAATTGAGGTGGGAAAAATTGGATTTTCTTCTTCATTTTATGTGGATGATAAAACCATTCTCGCCCCTGTGATGAAGAGTTTTGAAGAAGGTGCAAATCATAAGGTCCCAACAATCATCGGGACCAATGCGGATGAAGGGACGGCGCTTTACTGGGGAAGTCCTTTGGCAGATGTCGCACCTCCGGTTAATTCAGTAGAAAAATATAAGCTGGTGATTTTGGATAAATTTGAAGAAAAAGCTGAAAAAATTCTTTCTATCTATCCAGCCTCTGATAAAGAAGAGATGATCAAATCGAGCAAGAGATTATTGGGAGACTCTTTGTTTGGAGCACCATCTTTCTTCGCCTCTAAATTTATGGCTGAACGATCTGAAGATATTTATTTTTATCATTTTAATCAGAAACCCTCAGGCAAGGCTGGTGAAATATTAGGGTCTTTCCATGCCTACGAAATAAGCTATGTCTTTGGAGTCGGAGGCTTGGGCATTATAGAGAATCAAGAGCTATCAGATATTATGCTTTCTTATTGGACAAATTTTGCTGAATCAGGAAATCCAAATTCAGAAGAGCTGCCTGAGTGGGAAAAATTATTGCCTGGTGAAAATAAGTGGCAGGTACTGGGATCTGAAGTAGGAAAAAAAGATATAGATAGGATAGAGATCTACGATTTACTACAAGATTTTGAATTCAAGGGTATTTAAGCCCGTCTTATAGAAAGACCACCATCCACAGGCAAATAAACGCCATTAATATAGGATGAAGAGGGGAGGCATAGATTAAGAGTAGCATGTGCAACCTCTTCAGGTTCACCATATCTTTTTAGACCAACTCTTCTTCTAGCATAGGTTTCTTTGTCTTTAGGATCTATAGCCGCGGTCATGTTTGTATTGATAGGACCAGGACAAACACAATTTACTGTTACCCCTTTTGGGCCTAATTCGAGAGCGAGAGAGCGAGTTAAACCAATCACCCCATGTTTGGCAGCAGTGTAAGGACTATGAAATGGTGATGCACCAAAGCCTTCAGTAGAAGATATGTTTACTATTCTTCCATTATCAGATTCAAGAAGATGTGGAAGTGAGGCTCTAATTAATCTTACTTGACCTGTAAGAACTACATTTAAAGTATCATCCCAATAATTTTCAAAATTTTCATCATCTACCGCAGTAACAGAAGATATCCCTGCATTATTGATAACGAAATCAATAGTTTTATATGTCTCGATGGTGGCATCTATGCATTTATTTATTGAAGCACAATCTGTTACGTCTAAAAGAAGGGGCATACATTCTCCGCCACTTGTTATTATTTCTGTTGAAACTCTATTGACTTCCTCCTGATTTACATCGGTAGCAATAACTTTAACTCCCTCTGATGCAAAAACTTTAGCTGTTGCTTCGCCCATACCACTGCCAGCACCTGTAATGATTGCGACTCTTCCTTTGACTGATCTAGAAAGTTTTTTAAAGATTTTCATATTTAAATATTTGAGTTATTCGACTACTTATAAGATTATACGAACACAGACAAATTAAAAGGAAAAACTATGACGGATCAAACAGCAACTTTAACGAAGGATGGAGATGTTTCAATTATTACTTTAGATGATGGAAAGGCTAATGTTTTTTCAACTAACATGAGTAATACAATCAATTCTCTTCTAGATTCAGTACCTGAAGACAAAGGCTCTTTATTAATTACTGGTCGAGAAGGTTTATTTTCTGCTGGTTTTGATTTAAAAACTATTTCAGGAGGAGATCCAAAGGCTGCACTCGAAATGACACAAGCTGGTTTCAAGCTTTTGTCTAGAATTTATAACTTTCCAAGGCCTGTCATAGCAGCGTCTAGCGGTCATGCAATCGCTTTAGGAGCTTTCCTTTTGTGCTGTGCTGATTACAGAGTTGGAGCATCGGGTCAATTTATCGTACAAGCAAATGAAACTCGAAATGGTATGTCGATTCCAACTCCAATTTTAGAGATTTCAAAGTCTAGGATTCTCAAGAATCATTGGTATAGAGCAATCTTAAACGCTGAAGCCTACCCCATATCTGATTCTGTGAATGCTGGGTATCTAGATGAAGTTGTCGAGCCTGAAGAACTCATGACAAAAGCTCTTGAAGTTGCAAAAGACTTAGCGACATTGAGCCATCCACACTATAAACTCACAAAAGATCTTGACCAAAAAGATGTTGTCAAAAGAATAAATGACTCCATCGAAGAGATGGCTAATCCTTTCTAAATTGAAAAAAAAACTTACTAAGTAGTAAGTTTTTGTTAATCTACCCATCCCTAAGTGGGGCCATAGCTCAGCTGGGAGAGCGCATCCCTTGCACGGATGAGGTCGTCGGTTCGATCCCGACTGGCTCCACCACAATTCATCGGATAAACTTATTTGTTATGATTATCTTAATGATGATTAAGATTTGTATTTCATGACACTAAAAAATAAGAGATACCTTATTTTAATTTTATTGCTTTTTCCTGGCTCTTTCCTCGCAGAAGAACCCTTAGACTTTTGTGATGAAGGATATCTTGATCAATTCTTTCCGCAAGTTACTACTGAGTATCTGTATCAAGAAAAAACTTTGAAAGTTTTTTGTGAAACAAAGATCCAAAACCCGAATAACATGGTACTTTTTAATGATTTGGTGAATTTCTCAAAAAATTTAAGAAATTTAACTGATCCAGAATTAGAAAGAGGAACATTTGAATATTTTCTAATATTTTTTCCAGAAATCCTATTTCAACTCTATGAAAATGGTGAAATAGAAAACATAGTCGACACGTTCATAATTCATATGGATGATCTTGAAAAAGAAAGCTTCAGACTTGATTCTGAACTTTATTTTGCAAGTCTTATAAAAGAATTAGCTACATATCAAGTTCAATATATAAGAGATCCAACCATTGCTGTAGATCTAATAAATTATGCTGAGAGAGTCGTCTTCAATTCTTTCAAAGAAAATGAGATTATCCCTAATAATAATCTTCCAATACTCTTGCAGTTGAAAATTATTAAGCTCTCAGCCCTGATTCTTTCCGGTGAAACTGATGAAATAATCTCGGAGTCTACCCTTTTTGTAAACTCATTAAATCCTGAAATGTATGCGGGTAAATTTGAAATTTGGACAATTTCTAATCTTTTACATGAAATCGAAAACATAACTGCGGAAGGTTCATTAGATCTTAATAGTATTCAAAACTTAAGAATTAGCTTGTTCTATCTTATCTTTAATAATAAAGAGTTAGATATTAGCGAATATGAATATATTCAAGATGACCTTTTTAGTTATGTATTAATTGAAAGCTTTCAAGAAAAAAATAAACTCTGTGATGAGGAAACCTTTACAAAGCTAAGAGATGATAAAAGGATTCATGCAATTACGAGAAATTTTATTGATACTTTCTGTTTTCCTACAAAATATAAAACTATGGAAAATGTAAATAGGATCTTTACAAAATATGAAAATGATCAGATTTACAAAACTAATTTTGATAATTTTTATAAGACGTTGATTAATCCATACGGGGATACTTACACTCTATTGGGATCTCTCCCTGATGATGAATCTAAACAAATACAGTCCGATGTTACCTTTATCTTGTCAGGCTCTGACGTAAATATTGATCATCAAGCTTCAAATGATCTATTTTTGAAGGAATGTAGAAATGGTTCTGATGAATGCAAGACAATGATGAAACAAGTTTCAAAAATGATCCAATCAATGCTAGTTGATCTCCCAAAAGAAATTAATATTAATAACATTGGAAATGAAGGAATTTTGTTTAGGATCGCTGAAATGACTTTAAATTTTGAAGAAAACAAAAAATTTGCTACTGACTTTTTTAAAAATACCGAGATTGTTTTTCCTACAAATGAAGAAATTATAGACTGTCTCTCTAAGAATACCTCTTCAATTGAGAATCAAGTTAGAGAATGTGACGCAATTCAGAAATTCATGAATCTTTACCATATTTCAGATAGTTATATTTTTTTTGATGATGATGAACAAAAAAAAGAGCACTCAAAAATTTTGTTAGAGTTCTATACTTTTTTTGCAAGATCAGCTGGCATAATTTATACGTTATCGCCTAAAGATTCTTTTTTTCAGACAATAGAGAGCCATTATCTTAAAGACAAACTGCTTATGCTTTTGCATGCCGCTATAGTTGCTCATGATAAATATGAATATTATTCAGGAAATTATGACTTTTTCAGTTTTCCGGCATCTACCTTAGAAATGATAATGAAGGTGAAGAAAAACGACTTTGATAAGTCTTTAAGCTTAAATAGGGTAAACATTAATGATGAGATGCTTGAAAGTGGTGTTATTTCTAAAATTAAGAAAATATTTGCCTCAAATTTTAGAATCAATAACTACTTAACATTAGTGGAAGATTATGACCAAAATGAAATTAGAAATTTAAGATTTGAACAAGACTCTAATCGAAATTATTTAAATGACGTCTTAGATAAATTTACCGATCAAAAAACTATTGGTAATGACAAGCTGATTGACAGAATTAGAGAAAATCTTAAGCAAAATGAAGTTCTCGAATATCATTTTTCTATCAAAAGCAGTGAAAGAAGAATTGTTTTTAGGATATATGGAGATATGGTCACAGTAAGAAGTTATGAATTATCGGATACAGAGGTTTTAAAAGTTTATGACGAATTTTCAAATTTTAAATACATAAATCAAAATCGAAAACACGCCAATGATCTTTCTCAAGTTATTTATGATCTTAGCTCACTTGATTCAATTAAAAAGGTCTACATCATCTCTGAAGGTATTTTGAAGTATATTCCCTTTCACGCTTTAAATTATAAGAATAAATATTTATCAGAGAATTTTGAAGTCAGCTATTTACCTTCTCTTAGTTCTTTCCTAAATCTGACAAGTGAAAACAGTCCCCTTAATTTTCTTGGTGTAGGAGATCCATTTTTTGATGCATTAGAAAATGAAGTCTTTAAGACAAGAAATATCACAGATCTTTCTCAGCTAGCTTCATTACCAGAAACACAGGAAGAGATAATAGAAATATCCACAGAATTTGACTCAAAAATGATTTTGCTTGGCATGAATGCAACTAAGAAAAATTTTCAAAGTCTTAAAAATTTCCATTCTGATTCTTTAATTTATTTTGCAACACATTCTTTACCATACGGCAATTCTATTTCGGAGGAACCTGGATTGGTTTTAACTCCAGTTAATGATCAAGAATCAGGAATACTAAAAATATCTGATATCTCAGAAAATAATTTTTCAGGATCTATAGTTGCTCTATCAGCCTGCAAAACTTTTGATTCGTCTCATATAGATAAAGAAGCCTATTCTGGCATTGCACAGGCCTTTTTTCTTGGCGGTGCAAAAGGAGTGTATACGACAATGTGGGAAATTGAATCTCTCTCAGCTTCAAAATTTAATAGCGAATTGTTTAGAGGTATCAATAATTCAAATATTACCAATTCTTTGCAACAGGTGTCTCAAGCCTTTATTAACGGAGATTTTGGAGAGTCTTATAAAGATCCTTTTTATTGGGCCCCTTACATATATTTAGGGAAATAACCATTCTTGTAACAGAGAAAATTGTGATCATAATTGTGAAACAATAAATTTTTGGAAGGCAAACTAAAAGATTGTTGAAGTAGCTTTCAGTAGTCGTCGTATTCTCCTGGGTAATCTTCTCTTCTCCACATCTCTTCTAATTCTGGATAATATTCATCATATAGCTTGTTTTTTTTATCATAAATTCTATAAGTACTAGACCCACATTTGTAACATTTAAAAATTTCCCCTTCATCTCTGGCCTTTAAAATCACCTGTTCTTGATTAATTGGTTGATCTTTATTACTGCAACTTAAACAGTGAAAGGTAAATTGTCCTCCACCACATTGCCACTTTAAAGGAGGTAATCGGACTAACCATTGTCCCTCAATTCTACTGACATACCACGATCTTTTATGCTGCATAGATAGCCTTTGCGCAATTTTTTTTGCTTCTCGAAAACTGTTGCAATGATAAAATTTTTTCATCTTCTAACTTCTCCTCCTTTTATATTTATGACCCACAGTTATAACAACATCAGAGTCTTCAGAAATTACGACATATCCATTAAGCTGTTTCTTGATAGAGTCAAATTTACTTTTAGGCAAGTCAGATGTTCGGTAATCCCTATCTTTCTTTTTTATAAAATATATTTTTCCTCCATGACCATCAAAATGACAGTCTCCGTGTTTGATTATGTGTTCTACAGCAGTTTTTGATATACCTCTTTGCTGCATTCTGGATCTTGAGTGATTTGTAAAGTTAATATTCATAGTTAATTAACGAACAAATTCATCAGGTGTTACAAAAAAAATAATTAAAAAAATTTGTAACATATTGGATAGTTATTCGTTAAAGATTTCATATGAATATAACTTTTCATCATTTGCATACTTTGTTAGATTGTTTTGGTGGATCTGCTTACAAAGATATTAAATTCTAAAGAAGAAAGTTATGAGCTTAATAAGAAGATCTTCAGCCGGTGCTACTCCCTCACTATGAATAAAGAAGAAGCACAAGATATAGCTCAAGAGACTTTTACTAAGGCTTTAGAGAAGATAGATCAATTTGAAGGAAATAATATTGAACCTTGGCTATACACAATTGCAAGAAATCTATTTTTAGATATGCGCACCAGAAGGACTGAAATACTAAGTGAAGAAACTCCTGAAGTAGAAGTATTGGGGCATGATAAGGGTATTGAGATCTCTGTAGATCTTCAAAAGTGTTTGGAGGAGTTAGAAGAAGAAGAAAGAGAGCTAATGTCCATGGTTCCATTTCATTCATACCAAAAGATAGAAGAAGAGCTAAATATAAGTAGTGCAAATGTACGCACAAAAATTTGCAGAGCTAGAAATAAACTTTCAGAGTGCATGGGGTTAGCAATATGAATGATCAAGATAAAGTATTAATTTCTGCTTATTTAGACAATGAACTGACACAAGAGGAGAACTCTTATGTAGAGTCTTTGATTAAAGAGGATAGTGAAGCATTTAATTATTTAAATAAAATCAAAGAAATTAATAATCAAACAGAATCTTTTTTTCAAGAAGCTTTAAATTCAAATGAGTTTAAAAACTTTCAATCATTTGTGGACGACTTGAAACCCAAAAAGAAAGTTTCACTAAAATCCATCTTAAAAAACTTTTTTATTCCTCAGGCCATTGCCGGTTATGCTTTATCTGGATTGTTGTTCTTCAATTTAGGTACAAACAGCATGGCTGGTTTTCAAGATACAAATTCTCAATTTGCTCAGGCTGAATATGAACAAGACATCCTTGTATTTCGTTCAGGAGAATCAGATGATTTCTTGAATCAAGTCAAAAATGTGGCTATGAACCTGATCAAAGAAGGAAAGCAAAAAGCAAAAGGTAGTTACGGCGATAAGGATTACACGCTGCAGATTACTAAAGAAGCTACTATAAATGCTGAATCAAAATGCTTTTTAGCTGAGTTTGAATCTATAAATGAGCAAAAGCTATTTTCTATTTGTAAGAGTGGACAGAACTCGTCAATTTTAGAAGTTACTCAATAACAAAATAGCCTGACCACAAGAAAGGGTGGTAATTCAAATCAATTAATTCTCTTTGTGTTTCAGCTAAAGCCTTTTGAGGATTGCGTTTATTCTTAATCTTTTCAATATAAGACTCTGTAACTTTTTGAGCTGAAGCTGTTTCAATTTCCCATCTAGTTGCTAATACACTTCTTGCTCCTGCAACTTGAAAAGATTTAACGAATCCAGAGAAATTATCTGAATCTTCATAAATAGATGAATCTGTATCACATGCTGCTAGAACAATATGAGAGTCATTGAAATTAAGTTCAGAAATTTCAAAAACATCAAGATATCCGTCATCCAATTTGTTCTTTGTAAGAACAATTGACGGCAGTTGATTATCTAAATCCTGAGATTTGCTTGTATGAGTTGCAAAGTGCACTAATGCATTATGTAAATCTGAATTTTTAAGATTTGTTTCATTAGCATCTTTGCCCAAAAAGATTGTTTTATTCTGAAAATTTAGACTGCTATTTTTTATCTCTAAGCTTGTATTAGGCAGAGGATCATAAATTTCTCCATATCCAGAGTAATCTGCACCTCCAATCCCAATGTAATTTGTTGGTATGTTAAAACTCACTTGCTCCTCGGTAAGGAAATCCACCAAAGAAAAGTTTACTTTTATTTCTTTTTCTTCAATAAGCCATTTATTTTCTTTTCTAAGAAGGCTTGGGGAAATAAATTCATCCAAATTAGAGATAAAGATGATCTTATCTTGCAATTCAATATCAGGAATAATTACTTTAGATAATGCGTCTATCTTTTTAATATAATTTTTATTTCCGTCAAACAGAGATTGTTTCATCTCTTCTTCAATTGAATCTATAAGCTCATAAAAATCAATACCATTAATCTTAGTTACTTCCTTTATTTCTATCCTTTCTCCTGACTTATTAACGGCTATTGAGGTAATGAAGTTTTTGGTTGAATTAGAAAATACTGGTCCTGTTGAAAATCTATATAAGAGGATTAATGTTTCATCTTCCTTAATTTTGGATTTGATTTTTTCTAAAGAGATTTCAGGATACAAAAGTAAATATATATCTGATTTTTGGGATGTGCTTAGGTTATTAAATTGCCTAATACTTTTGAATATATTTTTTTGAGATATTTCTGAAGAGTTTGTGCTGACTTTCCCTTCAGAGTATTCGTTAATAAAGCGATTTTTTAACCTTTCAGATTTAAGAAAGTTTTCCAAGGCCTGTTTACCTAGGCCATCAGATAGCTTTGATTTAATGATGCTCAATTCCAGAGGTCCTCTGTCTAAATATTTTAGATTTGCAAATAAGTCTTCATAAACAAGCTTTGAAAATTTATCATTTAATATTAGAGAATTCATCGTCAATCTTGTATCTGCATGAAATGCATCACCTAAAAAAGGATCCAAATCACTATTTATCATTAGTGGAGCAAGCGAAAACATTTCTAAATAATTTTTAAACGCTTCATCTTTAAACCCATTCCCATACAACCCCTTAGTTAAGACATCAAAAACTACTGTATCATCTGAATCTAGACCAATATCAGTAACTGCTTCAATGAATCGGTCTTTTATCCTTTGGATGTGTCTGAGAATCTCTTTTTTATCGGCTTTCTCATAGCCAAGATACATTTCTAACCCGTAAATTAAGTTTGCGGATGCTTGTGAATGCTCCTCAGCATACTCAGCCTCTTTTATTACTCTTTGATAGTGTTTTAGTAGCAGTTCTTGATATTCATCATTAGATATATGGAAAGACAGAACTTCAATAGCATCTGAAATGGTAAAAAGTTCTCCTATATCCGATTCTTCAATATCAACATTAAATGATTCGTTGATTGATGAATAAAGATCAGAAATTAGGTCTTCCACCAGAGATTCATCCATCCCATCTTCTGAACATCGGAGAGCATCAGCAGAAATAGATATATCTGCCCCAAGACTTTCATAATCCTCTCTTTTATTATCTAAAGATCCTTCTCCAGTGTATCTGGCCCATCTTATTTCCCATAAATCCTGATAAATATTCCATGCATTTTGTCTCTCATAACAAGATAATTGTGAGAAGTGAGCTGGAAATGAATCTAGAAAAAATTCATCCATATATATATCAAAGAAGTCATATTCAGAAAGTGCCTTAAAATAACTCTCTAAATAAACTCTGTAGTAGTAGCCTTTTTGAGTAGAGCCAGAATCCTTAGCCCACTCTAGTGAGTCAAGATGAAGCCAACAACTCAGATGAGTATCAATATAGTCTTCAAAATCGGTGGTTAAAATAATATCGGCACATATTTCATAGGATTTAGTCAGATAGGACATATCAAGATAATAATAACCTTCGTAGTAATAAGCTAAATTAAGTTTTGTACGCAAGTAGTCATCCGATTTTTCCCCATCCAGTTTTGCATAAATATCCAGTAGCTTTTCGTAGGTCTTAATTATCAATTCTTCATCTTCTTCAGTATCTTGAATGATGGCCTTGTAATTGTCATACCATACGGCCAAAGCATGGAGATATTCTTTTGAATTTATATCTTCCGAAACAGGCTTAGACAGAAAGATTATTTCTTTTATGTATTCATACAAATTCTCGTCATAAACTCTGTAATTCATCAATACACGATAGTAGTAGATAAAATCAGTGTGAAAATAGTTGAGTTTTTGAAAGTCTGAAATGAAATTTTTCATATCCTCCATAAATTTTAAGTCATCATCTTCTGTTTCTGCGCTCCTTGCCCGATCTTGAAAAGCATAACCTCTACAAACAAGTTTTAGATGCTCGCTGATAGCTTCTTCACATCGTATTTTGACTTTTTTATGTAGTTCTTGATGTAACAGTAGATCGCCAACTCTATCGGCCTCATTGGACTCGTCTATGAGTAGATAAATCTCTTTTTCACTACAATCCCGTTCAAATGTTATGCCGCATGCTTCTTCGGAGTAGACCTCAAGGGAATAACTCGCAAAGAAGATTAGTCCTATTTGTAACAATCTATGCATTTTCTCGTTATTTGTATAACCCGTATGAATAACAGTGTAAAAATTTGAAGAAAGTTTGTAACAATTTGTTCATTTGCTCGTTAATTCATTATGAAACAACTAATCGGAGATAGATATGGATTATAACGAAATCAAAATTAAAGAATCTAAGACTTTATTAAATATGGCTTGGCTTCTAGAGATAATCTTTTGCACAACAGGTTTATTTATAGCATTTACTTTGTCTACTTCTCATTTAGAGGAAGTTACTTTAAAAACTGTATCCTCACCAGACATCCTAGTAGGACTACTTGTACTTGTTGCAGTAGCTCTTGTAGAGCTTTCAAAAATTCCCACAGTTAATGTTTTCTTACTTTCAAGAACTCTATCAACAAAGTTAATTTCTGGCTTATTCCTTTTATGTGTATGTGTTTTAACTTTTGAAACCATGTCTACTGGACTAGAGCAGAATGTTACAAATAGAGAAAATGAAATTAAAGACAATAGATCCATTGTTATAAATCTTAATGAGCAGATAGCTAATATATCCAGAGAAATCTCCGATAAAGAATCTTTAACGCAAGAACAAATTTATGCCAATTCAAAACTAAACCTTGAAAGTTCGCTTAATCCTCTTAATGAACAGATTAAAGAATTAAGAAAAAGGGAGCTTCAGTTATCAGCCGTAAAAGATACTAATGAAATTCAAGAGCTGAAGAGACAAATTAAAGGATTAGAAACGGCACGTTCAGAAGCTTTATCAAGTTTTAATGAATCTTTGAGGCAGCTCAATGATGAATTATCTCAACTGAATCAAGATGAACAGAAAGAAATTTCTGACTCCATGTTTACCAGCAAAATAATTAAGAGATTTCAAGAAAGGCGTGAAATTATTAAGCAAGAAAAAAATGATCTAAGAACAAGCTACGACGAGAAAAGCGCTTTCTACCTTAAACAAATTGAAGGTATCAATACGCAACTAACGTTATTAACGAAACCTTCACAAACAAAAATAGATCAATTGGCAGAAGTCTCTGCATCAATTCTGAAATTACAGTCTGAAAAGCAAGATCTCATTAAAAGTTCTAATAACATGCTTGAAAGACAATTAGCTGAAGCTAAAGAGTCAATATCTATCGTTAATCAAAAAAAGCAGGCAAAAAATATTCTTGAACAAGAGCTTATTGATGCAAGAAAGTTACTATCAGAGTCTGCTGAGGGTTCATTTATTCACAGAATGGCTTCTAGAATATATGAAGTTCCATCTGCTGCAGATTTAACCGAGAAACAAGTAGGAACTATCTCCTTAATTTTTGTATTCTCCATAGCATTGGTCGTGGCTATTGCAGGCCCTCTATTGGCATACTGCTCCATGAACTTAAAGATTGAAAAATCTTCAAAACGTTCAACCTTGAATAGATCTTTTAGCAAAATGCTTGTTTCACTCAGGAAGAGACTTACCAAACCTAAGATAGTTACGGAGATTAAAGAAGTTGAGAAAGAAGTTGAAAAGATTGTAGAGGTTGAAGTTGAAAAGAAAATCTACGAGACAGTAGAAGTTCCAACTCCTTACGAAGTTACTAAATTTGTTTCCGTGCCTGTTCCAACCGAGATAAGCAAACTTCCGCTTGAAAACGCTACATTTACTACAAACACCAATCAATCACTTTTAGGAGGTGTTAAATGAATAATCAAATTCATGATAACTCTGCAGTAGAGAACTACTTAAACCAGATGTCTTTAAGAGAAGCAGAAAAGACAAAAAGTCAAAAAGTTAGAAACTTTATCAAAGAAGCTCCTTACAGAGTTCTTATGGTAGGTGGAATAATCTTGGCCCTTGCTATACTTTTTTACAGTCTCGGATTAGGCATTAGTCATGCCAGAAGTTTTGAAGTTGTAACAATTAATGAAAATATAGAAACAAGAAATGGATCGCATTACGTTCCCGATAATGAACAAGCAACCGAGGTAGTTGAGTCGCAGGATCAAGATAGATTGATCAATGTAGAAGAAATTTTAGCTAGTCAAAGCAACAACATTCCATCCAGCATTGTTAGTAATAACCAAAAACAATCAGGGGTAAGACACTACACAATATTTGATAGTGTTCCATTCAATGGTGAAGAAATATATGAAGTTGTTACAGGAAGGCAATTTGATTCTCCCGAATCACCTCCTGTACGTTCCTATTGTTATGCAGAACTTTATAGAACAGATGGCATTGATCGGACCATATCTCTCATCAGAATAGATGAAGGAAAAAGAGATACTAAGACTCATACACCTAGTATGAAAATAGACTTAGGAGTTTCAAAGGAAGAATTCATAGGAGCAATGTCAAAATGTACTATATAAAATTCTTAATAATTTCGTTTTCTTTATTAATGTCGCTGTTAATAAAGTCTCAGGAAATAAATATTTACGACAATGCCTTTGCGTCTGTAGTTGCAATATTTGGTGATGAAGCAATTGGCTCAGGAGTAATTATCTCCTCTAGTGGTTACGTCCTAACCAATTGGCATGTAGTTGAAAATAATCCAAATCTTAAGGTTTTAACCATTGGGGAAGGTGGCTTTGAAGAGAATTTAAGAGAAGTTGAAGTCATAAAATACAATGCAACCTCTGATTTGGCACTCATAAAACTCACTTCTCAACCTGATAATATGAGTGTAGCTAGTATCAGTCAGATAATTCCAGAAATTGGTGAAGCTGTCCATGCCATAGGACATCCTAATGGTGAAATCTGGTCATATACTAAAGGCTATATCAGCGCCATTAGAGATGATTATTCTTGGAAAACAGAGGCAGTACAATTCAAAGGCGATGTGTACCAAATGCAAACACCTATCAATCCTGGTAATTCTGGCGGTCCTTTACTCAATAATTTTGGAAATGTAGTTGGTATAAATACTTTTATGAATACCGAAAGTCAGGGTATTACATACGCAGTTACTGTTACAGAAATAATAAAATTTTTAGGTTCTTAAAGTGCTTGAATTAATGATCATTCTTATTTGTTTCTCGGTTTTAGGTTTTATTCTTTTCACTTTTTTTTCACTTGGGATCTATAAAAAAACTAATAAGAGGCTCATCTCTTTGATAGATCAACAGAAGGAGTATATTGATCAGGCTGAGTTCTATATAGAGCATCAGAATCAGGTACTGAATGAGTGGTCAGACGAATATAATGCGCTAGTTCTTAAAAACAATGAGTATGTAGACCTATTAGAAGAATATCTCCAGATTGGTGATTACTCAAAACCCAAATTTGATTGCATTAAAGAAATTGATGACCTTCTTATCAAGCTGACTACTAAGGAATTTATAAGACATATGGCATGGAAGAAAATTGCAGAACTTAAAGCAACTAATAAGGTTATAGATATAACCGAGAGAAGAGAGATTAACGAAAACTCAGAAAATATCAAAAAAGAGTTTCAATTAATCTTTCCCAGGTTTACAGATGAGGCCCTCAAGGAAATAGATCAATCAATTGAACAAATGAAGATAAAGCTAATAAAGAAATATGAAATTTAAAATAGATAAAAACATACCAACTAGAAGATTTTATAAAGAATTTACTGCTACTCTGGATAAACTTGAAGTGGGAGATAGCATTGGCAATCTAAATAAAGATGAAATGTATAGATATAGAGGTAATTTCTATACCAAGCATTTTATAAACCGAAAGTTTTCTTTTAGAAAGGAATCGGAGAATAGCTACCGCTTGTGGAGAATAAAATGATCAATTTACTTTTAAAACTAATGTTTATTAATTAGCTAAAAGTTTGGAAAACAAATATCAAAGAAGACAGATGAAATTAAAAGAATACATAGAAAAAAGAGGTGAAGCACCATTAGCCAAGGAATTAGGAGTATCTAAAGATACTGTTAAATCTTGGAGATATGGCAACAGACAACCCTCTATAAGCAAAGCAAAAGAATTAATAAGATTAACGGGATATGCTCTAGATTGGGAAAGTATATTTGGTTCAGTAGAGGAGAAATAATGAGAGTTATAGATCTAATAGTTAAATCCGTAGATAAGTTAGGCGGAGAGGCAGAGCTTGAAGATATCTACATAGAAGTAAATAAATTTAGAGACACTCCCGAACCAAGTATTAGGGCAAGGCTCTATGAACATGCCAGTGAATGTGATGCTTACAAAAAAAATAATCCTGATTTGTTTGTTTCTTCTGATGGCAAGGGAGGAGGTAAGTGGCGAAGAAGAGTTAAGCAGCCCTCAGACACAATAACCTGGTTAGATGAAACAATTGATATCTCTCTGTTCAAAGTAGGAAATTTATATAAAAAGAAAGATATAAGAGTAATTTCTGGTCTGTCAGAATCAAAAGGACCCAGAGAGCCATGGACGGGCATAGCAAGTTTGGCAAATGCTCAACTTCTATTTGTTAACCTTGATAAAACAGATGCAGAAGAAGATCTAAAATTTAATGATTTTTTTGACGCTTCTGACTTTTTTTGGGAAGCAAGGAATAGGGATACACTTGAAACTACATATATAAAAAAAATTCTTGAAGGCATACCAGTTTATTTATTTTGCCGTTTAAATAAAAAAGGTGACTTTGTGTATGTGGGCTCATTAAACCCTGTGAATTACGATGACAAAGCATCTCCAATACAATTTCATTTTGAATTATTGGAATTTCAAGAAGAACCAAATGAGTCTTTATATGAGCTTTACAACTGGAAACCAAATGAAATTGTAAGAGTGCCTCAAATTTCAGTAAAAAAGGAAAACTCTAATAGAAAATCTACAAAAGGATTTATAAGAGATCTAAAGAAGAAAGAACTCGTTGAACTTCACGCCATGAAAAAAGCCTTTGAGCACTATACAAATTTAGGATACGAAGTAGATGATTGTTCGGGATTAAGGAATCTTGGATATGATTATAAATGTTCAAAAGGAACTGAGATTATTGAAGTGGAAGTGAAGGGAACAACTTTAGATGGAAGTCATGTGCTGCTGACAAGAAACGAAGTAGATAATGCAAGAACTACTGCCAATAGATCAGATCTTTTTATTGTTCACTCTCAAGATATCCTAATAAATGAAGGTGAGTACAGCGTCCTTTCTAGTTCAATTAATTTAATTGAAAATTGGGATCCAAAAGAAGACGATCTAGAAAGTCTATCTTATTCATACAGGGTAAATAACTGGAACAAAGAAAAATAAATTAAGGAATAAATATGGATCAAATTATCATCAATTACTACAACTTTGCTGTCTTCATACTGGAGGCCTTAGGTGGGTTTACAGCTACAGGCTATATGATTGCCAATTTTGTAATTTTTGTCTTTTTACAACCAGGCTTAGCTTTACTATTCTTTTACTTGTGGAGAAAAGAAGTTAAGGGAAATAGATTGAGGCAGTCATGATTGATCTAATAACAATGATTTTTACCCTTTGTGTTGAACTGATGAAATATTTCTCGTCAATTACAGGTCTCTCTTATAAGGAGATAAATGTTCTTGTATTCTTGGTAATACAACCGTTACTAATTTTGGTATTCTTCATATTATGGAGAAAAGAAAGATCTATTGGCATAAAAGCTGACGTTTCATGAAGATAGTTAAGAACAAAACCTTAAAAAAAGATCCAACAATGACGAGAGTTGTTTCTAATGATAGTCCCCTGAGATATCCCATGAATGTCCATATGACAGATACACATGAGAGAAGAATAGAGTGGTTGCAATACGAAAATTCAAAAATCTGTGAAGAGTATCTTTCAGCTCAACTCTTATACGCAATTGCTTTATTAAAACGAAAGCAAAAATCAAAAGAACATATTAATTTGAGTGAATATAAAGCTCTTAATGATGCTTTAGAGCTATGGAAAGAAACAAATCTTTGCGGAGAGCATTACCATAATCTTTGGATGAAATCTTTAGACGACTCTTTTAAATACCACTATGTGGGCGACGAAGATCTAAAATTAGAAGAAGAAATAGACGAATAAAATTAATTGAGTTTCTTTTGAATTTTTTCATTAAAAATCTTCCAAAGTTTTGCTTGATCACCTTTTATAGCACCACCATAGCTAAGATGTCTCCAATAGGCTCTCTCAATAGTGATTTCTTGACCTTTAAAATCCAGAACAAAAGTTACTTGTCCTGAACTGTGATTAAAATTAATAGTATCTTTGTTATCCTCAGAGATAACATCCATAAGCCCAAAATTCGCAATAGTTTTCATATTTCCTCCTACAGAATATAAGAGACACTTTTAGCTGTTTATGTCCGCAAGCTGTGCCAAATCAACAAGTTAATTCTACATTAATTTCTAGACCAGGTTTTAAATAAATAGTAACGTTGAGTTAATGAGTAACGAGTACAAGAATAGGTCAAGAGTAGTCTATGAAGCAATGGATGATGAAGAGATGCGTATTGGTACTTTAAAAGCTCAAACTGGATGGGCTATTGATGAAGCAACGGCTAAGAACCTTCTATCTCAAGCTAAACTCAAGAAAGCATTGGAGAATGAAGTGCCAGATAGTGTTGAGTACAAGAAGATAAATCAAGCACTAAAGGAGTTAAGAACTAACTGGAGAGAACTTAATTACCTTAAGAAAGCTACTTTTTGGAATCCCAAACCTTGGGATGATGATTGGGAGTTTATGGAACATTTGATAGCCTTGGTGCAAAAGGTTAGAGGGATTAAATAATGATTTCCGCAAGTACTCTTATATTCATATTAGGCGGGCTATCGTTTTTATTTGTTTTTTCATGGTTCAAAAAAGCCGCTATTGAAGTCTTTAAGAAAGAACTTGCCTCTAATGTTAATCAGAAAAGTGTTTGGTCAAAACTCTTTCAGGTACTTCTGGTTGATTGGCTCGTATGCACACTGGGTGTCTTTGGTACAGGTGCCGTGTTTATTGCTATTTTTAATCAGCTTCAACATTTATTGAACTCCTAACTCTATTTTGAAAAATTCAATCTCATTAATAGGAATGGCTGGAGCAGGGAAGACATCTGTAGGCAAGGCTTTATCCCTTGAGCTTGGTTATGAATTTCTAGACACAGATAAAATGATAGAAACCTCATATGGAAAATCTAAGGATATTATTGATTCTGAAGGTAAAGATAGATTTAGGGTTATAGAGGAAGAAGTTCTGCTTTCAATAAACTTTAAGAATACTTTACTAGCTACTGGAGGTAGTGCAGTTTTTTCTCCTTTGGCAATGGAGCACTTAAGAGATAATTCTGATGTCATCTACTTAGAAGTAAGCTTTGAGAATATTTTAGAGAGGGTGTTGGATTTTGAAGAAAGAGGTTTTATAAAAGAATCACATCAATCAATTAAAGAAGCTTATGCGGAAAGATTAGTCTTGTACGAAAAATATGCGGATTATTCTTTGACTAATAACAGTTCAGTGGAAGCATGCGTACAAAAGATAATTTCTTTATTAGACTTATAGAAAATTTGAAACTTACTGAAGGGGCTCTTAATAATTTTGTTGGTATACTTAATTTATTAAATTCGGAGTAAATAACTTTACCATTACCTTTAGAAAATCCTGAGAATCAAAATCCTCCCCCTTTTGATGACGGTACTTGGGGTAAACTCAAACCACAAACTCCATGGGGAACTTTACCAACATTACTCTTACCCTCAGGTGAAATTATTGGACAACAAAGAGCAATTCTTAGATATCTAGGTAAATTTATTAAGTTTGAAGACAATTACCTTTATCCAGAAGAGCCCGAAGCTTCGGCAAGAGTGGATGGATTTATGGATATGATGGAAGATATCTGGCCTATATTGATCGGTCTAAATGGAACAGATTCTATGGAAACGGCGCCCTTATACTCAACAATGTTAGGTCAAGGTACTTTAGATGACTTTCTAGATCCTAGAATGGAAAAAGGAAGCGGGGAACTCGCAACTCAATTTGATTTTTTGGAAAACGCCATTAGCGATGAAGGTCCATTCTTATTAGGCTCCAATCTTTCATGTGCAGATATTCTTCTTTTTGCTGCTGTCTCGTGGTGGGGCGCAGCAGTTTTTCCAAATATGGAAAAAATAGTAGAGGGTAGGCCAAAAATCGAGAAATCTATCAGAGCAGTAGGGACTATAGCGGCAATTTCTGATTACTACAGAAGTTTAAAAGCTAGCAGAGATTCTATGCCTACAGTGGGTTCAACTAACTATGCTAGTTATTACAAGAATTATCATTTGTTGTGCGGATTAAATGAATAGTCCATTTGAATGAAATTATCAGCAATACTCATTTCATTCCTTTTCTTCGGCATTGTAAGTGCTGAAGAACCGGGCTATGTATTTGGCTGGACGCACTTAGCTGACCCGGATCTGCAAACACCAATAGGAGGATCAACCACAGGTCCTAAGATTGAGATTGATGAAGATCCTAACTCTTATTGGCTTGAACTTCAAAATCCAGGCTTGTCAAAATATGAAAAGGATAGATTGGCTATTCTTGGTATGCAGGGAGGCTATAAAGCAAATTTTGATTTTATGGAAACGATGGGTTTCTCTGAAAATTACTCACCTTCGAGACCGTATCAATCTTGGGGAACAGAATTTGTGAAAGTCATAGAAGATAAAGAAGATTTCATCAGCCTACAGCACATCATGGTGATGTTTTTTGAACAAGATGATGGTTCTATTTCTGATCCAATCGTAGTGAAACATTGGAGACAGGATTGGCATTACGAAGATAAAACCATAAATGTTTACATGGGAGATAATATCTGGAAAAAACAAACTGTCTCAGATAAGGAAATTCAGGGTAAATGGTCACAGTCTGTTTATCAGGTCGATGACTCTCCCAGATATCAGGGATATGGAGAATGGAAACATTATAAAAATACCTCTACTTGGGTTAGTGAAGAAACAAACCGACCTCTGCCCAGGAGAGAAACTACCATTAGAGACGACTATGATTTGCTTTCGGGTACTAATCTCCACACTATTACTCCTTCTGGATGGGTTCACGAGCAGAATAATTCAAAGGTTTTATTAAATGGCAAAGTACTTGCTAAAGAAATAGGTCTTGCCAGATATCAAATGGTGAGCGATTTTGATTGGAGTGCTGGAGAGGAATACTGGGACAAAACAAAACTTTTTTGGCTTGAGGTTCGAAACTACTGGAAGGACACTTTAGAAAAATCTGATCAGGTTCAAGTTCTAAAGGCCAATAAAGAAAAACTTTTATTTGCTGAGTTGTTTGGGCTAGCAGATTCATATGCAAACGGAAATTTAGAGTCCATCAATGAAGTTGATTCATTGATATCAAAATATGTTCAAGAAATTTGAAAATCTAAATAGTATTTTGATTTTCTACGGCAAAATCAACCGATTGTTTTAGCACGTCTACCATTAAATCAATTTCATGATCCCCTATAATAAAAGCAGGACCCAGACAAATAATATCCCGATATTGGCCAGTACCCCCTGGGTATAGAAAGACACCTTCCTCCAAACCTTTTTGCATAACTTTACTGGTAATTTTCTTAGATTCATCAAATGGTTTTAAGTTGGATTTATCCTCAACAATTTCTATACCTATAAGAAGTCCTTTGCCTCTTATCTCGGCAATATTTGGATGTTGTCCTACTTCGGAATTGAGTTTTTGTAATAACTTTTCACCAAGGGGCTGAACTCTTTCACATAAATTTTCTTCTCTGAGTGTTTTGAGAACTTCAACAGAAGCTGCGCATGATTGAGGTAGGGCAGCAAATGTATGAAACATAACCTCATAACCTGCTGATTGAATAGAATCAGCTATCACATCAGTGCTGTAGGTTCCACCAATAGCTGCATATCCTCCACCCATTCCTTTGCCTGCTACAAGGATATCTGGTCGAGTATTGTAAAAATTACACGCGAAGTCTATTCCGACTCTACCAAAGCCTGTCATTACCTCATCAGCAATCAGTAAAATATCATTTTCCTTAAGTATTTTCTCTGCTTCTTCCCAATATCCTTCTGGAGGAGTAATTGCTCCGCCGCTAGATCCATTTATAGGTTCCATTAAAAGGGCAGCTATATTTCTTGGATCTAATCTTTTGATCGTATCTCTCAGATTATCTAAATAATAATCTTTTGAGTCAGGATGAAAACTACCTAAAGGACATCTAAGTGGGTAAGGTGTCTCTATTGTGGTTGGTGATGGAACATAACTTTCCAGTCCTCTTTTTCGAGCTTCATGACCTGAAATACCTGACATATTTAATGTAGTGCCATGATAGGAAAGACTTCTGGTAAGAATGATATTCTTTTCGGGCTTTCCTCTACTCGCTTGATATTGAATTGCTAGCTTGACAGCTGATTCGTTTGCTTCTGATCCACCAGATGAGAGATGTATTCTAGTTAAATGAGATGGAAGCCAGTGATTCCTCAATTCGTCTAATAAAGCTTCTCTTTCAGGGGTAAGAAAGGGAGGGAGTATGTATGAATTATTTATTACCGCTCTGGAAATAGCCTCAGCGACTTCTTCCCTTCCATATCCAATATTATTGACTATCGCACCGCCGGCTGCATCCAGAATTTTTCTTCCGTCTTTAGTATATAAGTAAGCTCCCTTAGAACTTTCAAATTCTATTCCCCACGTCTGCTTGAGAAAAGGCCATTTTATTTGTTCCATTAATTCACCTTAGAACGCTAAAAGTATGTCATCTATGATTAAAACTGCCATACTCAATTGTAATACTAAACTTGCCCATAAAATAAATTTAGTTGTAATTTTGGGTTGTAACTCTGGCTCAAGCTTATTGACTAAATAGAGCGCACCTATATTAACTATAGGTAACCCCATGGCGGCCCATATGCCTGCTATGAGAAGTAAGGTGAAGGGATTTGGTAAAACAAAATAGAATAAACCTGATAGAAATGGGATAAGGAAAGCTATCAGCTTGATTAACTTTTTTCTTGTATTTGCTTGCTCTTTTACTAGACCCATAGAAATTAAATAGTCAGATATGGTTCTTGTGAATGCAGCAGTTCCTGATAGTAGAGTAGAGAATAAAACAAAAAATGCCAGAATGATAAAAAGCCATTTAGCCCAACCGCCCAACACCAGAGAGAACATATTTTGAAGTGAACTTATAACATCTATATCCCAAAAAGAGCTTGTCGCTAAAGCTTGTTGTAATTCAGGGACATTGTAAAGAACACCTGCTCCTAAAAAGAAAAAGGGCAGTGTTCCAAGAGTAATAAAAAAGACTGTCACCCAAACATCAGTCTGCATAGTTTTTATCCAATGTTTAGTTTCCTCAACATTATTTCCACTATTTTCTGCATATCCTTTTTCTAAACACCAATACGTATACGCCATTATTTCTCCATAGCTTATTCCGGTAAAACCAAAAACAGCCAGAGCTAGTGGTAAGTAACCTGATGGAAAAGAAAAGCTAAGACCTGATGAGACTTGTGCAACACTAACTTGATAATCAGTAGATTGCATTGCAATTGCGATAATCATCGTCATAAAAGAGAAGAACAATACCATTACAAGCAAGGTCTTCTCTAAGCTCTTATAAGATCCGAAATAGAGCAACATCCAAGTAACTAAACAAGAGATTACAACCCATATTTCTACAGTTAGAAGTGGGAACATTGTATTGCCAGCCTCAGCTACAGCTCCTGCTAATCCACCCATACCCGCAATTGAAGGTATGACTCCGATAAACATGAACCAAACTAACCAAGACGTAGTTTTTCCTTGGATGGTTGTTTTGAAGCCTGGCATATCGGCAAAAGCTTCTAAAAATGTTTTTTTCGAAACAACTATATATCGGGCTATCTCAGCTTGGATGATTGGTTTACTCCACATGCTTAACAGCAACCACCACAAAAGCATGAAACCTGCGGCTGCGCCCAATAAAGGCGTCATTACTATCGATCCACTGCCTACAACACTTCCAGTAACAACCACACTTGGGCCAATAAATTTCAATCTTTCTAAAAAGGTTTTTGGTGCTTCTTGCATTCTTGTATAGATTTTCTCACTAAATATGGAACAATTCCTTAATTCTTTCAGAAAATTAACACTAATGAAATTTAAAGTTAGTTCGGGCCTAAATATTCAAGCAACTGCCCTAGGTAATCCTGACGATCCTCTTGTAATTTTGCTCCATGGAGGCGGTCAAACTAGACACGCCTGGGGAGGTACTGCTGAGAAATTATCTCAAGCAGGATTCTATGCTGTAGCTATTGACTTAAGAGGTCATGGAGATAGTGACTGGAGCGAAGATGGAGATTATGCAATTGAGAACTATAAAGAAGATCTGAAAAATATTATTAATCAATTAGGCAAATCTGCTTCCTTGATAGGTGCATCTCTTGGCGGGATGGTTTCTTTATGCACTGCAGGTGATAGAGACTGTAGTGACCTATGTAATGCACTAGTGATGGTTGACATAGGTATTTATCCAAATGAAGAAGGATCGAACGAAATTCTTAAATTTATGAGTTCAGGTTCTAAAGGTTTTAGTTCTTTAGAAGAAGCATCTGATTCAATAGCTTCCTATCTTCCACATCGGGAAAAACCAAAAGATGTATCGGGATTAAAAAAGAACTTAAGATTGAAGGAAGATGGAAGATATTATTGGCACTGGGATCCCAGATTCATAGAATCTAGAACAAGTAACAGAAGTGATTATAAATTAAGACAGAAAATTTATGCTGAATCAGTCAACATTCCTACTTTACTCATTCGGGGAGCTTTAAGTAATGTTGTCACCCAGGACGAGGTCGATGATTTCTTGGAAACTATTAAACATGCTGAATTCATTGAGATAGATCGTGCTGCCCACATGATAGCTGGAGATAGAAATGATATTTTTGCTAACGCAGCTATTTCATTTCTACAAAAGACCTTAAATTCAGAGTAATTTAGAATACCTTTTGATAATATCAATCACATGATAATTGGTTTAACTGGTGGAATAGGAAGCGGTAAGACAGCAGTTTCAGATTGCTTTGAAAAGCTTGGGATAGTTATAGTAGATGCTGATTTAGCTTCAAGAGTAGTAGTCGAAAAAGGCAAGCCATGCTTGGCAAAAATATCTGAACGCTTTGGTCAAGTTATCCTGAAAGAATCAGGCGAATTAGATCGAGCAAAATTGAGAGAAATAATCTTTAATTCTGATGAAGAGAAGGATTGGCTTGAATCTTTATTACATCCAGCCATAGCAAGACAAATTCAAGATGAACTTAAAGCTTCAACAAGTCCTTATACAGTTCTAGTTTCACCACTTTTACTAGAAACAAACCAAAAAGATTTTTGTGATAAAGTTTTAGTGGTTGATGTTCCTGTCGAAACTCAAGTAAAGAGAACTTTGAAACGAGATGGCGTATCTGAAGAGCAAGTTCAATCCATAATTAATGCTCAGATTTCTCGACAAAAGAGATTGGAGCAAGCTGACGAAGTTATTGTCAATGACAGTACTTTTGAGACTCTGCAATTAGCCGTGAAAAAACTTCATCAACAATTTATTGCTGAACTATGAAATATGTCAAATGTCCAGAATGTGGACAACAAGCAGAATATTCTGAAAAAAATGAGCATAGACCTTTTTGCAGCCGGCGCTGCCAACTTCTCGATTTAGGAGCTTGGGCAAGTGAAGACAGGAAGATAGCAGGAGAAAAAGTTTTTGACCCAGAAGAGGATTTTGAAACGCGCCATTAACTTCTGTAATCGCTATTGATCAGAACATAATCTTCAGAGAGATCGGAAGTCATTACCTCAAAGTCTTTTTTACCCAATCCAAGACTTACTTCGATTAGAATTTCCTTTTTTTTCATTTCCTTTGATGCATGTTTTTCTGAGTATTTAGCATCTTTATAGCCTTGTTTGACAAGTGGCTGTCCATTTAATTGAATTTTAACTTTATCGATTCTATCTATATCTTTGTTTCTACCTATTGCGGAAAGTATTCTTCCCCAATTAGCATCACTTCCAAACATGGCCGTCTTAACTAAAGGTGATTCAGCTATTGTGAACGCTACAGATTTAGCTTGTTCAGTATTTTTAGCTTTACCTATTTTGATTTTAATTTTTTTTGTAGCGCCTTCTGCATCTTCTACGAGTAGTTCGGCTAGATCCTTAAAGATTTCTGTAATTGCATTAGAAAGTCGCTTTTCTTCAACAGAACCAACTTTTATAGATTTTTCTTTATTACCATTAGCAACTAATAAAGAAGAATCATTGGGAGAAGTGTCTCCGTCAACAGTTATAGCTTCAAAACTAACTTTGAGAGCATTGGAATGGATATTGTTAAGAGATTTTTGACTTAATTTTGCATCTATGAATACAAAACTCAGCAATGTTGCAAAGTCGGGTCTGATCATTCCTGAACCTTTTGCAAATCCAGTTACAAAATAAGAGATCTTACCAACTTTGACTTCTTTAGAAATTATCTTCGGCTTTGTGTCAGTAGTTAAAATAGCCTCAGCAGCTTTTTTCCATTTATTCTCACTTAAACTTTTTGATGCTTCTCTAAAGGCGCTTAGATAATTTTCTGTAGCTAAAGGCTCACCGATAACACCAGTTGAAAAGGGTATAACATTCTCTTGACTGGTTTTAAAATCTAGCGCAATTTCTTTACAGTATTTTCTTACATCCTTCAAACCTTTGGGCCCTGTAGCGGCGTTTGCATTTCCAGCATTAATCAATAAGATCTTTTTGGCTTTTTTAGAATTAGATAAATGTTCAATAGCTAATTTTACTGGCGCAGCTTTTAGTTTATTGGTGGTAAATTTTCCGCTAAGTATTGATTCTTGAGGAAGAGTAACAAGCAGACTATCTTCTTTTTTCCCATATCGTGTGTTACTTGAAGCTGTGCCAAGACTTATGCCTTGAATCTTATGTATTCTTTTTGGCATCATTTTTTTCTGGCATTTTTCCTAGCCATTTTTGCTTCTGCTCTTCTCAGTCTTCTGTTGCCCTGTTCTTTAGTACTTGCTTCTTGCCTGGCTGGAGTCAATGCAGATTCAGGCCTTGGATGGTCTAGATTCTGAGCTTGGTTTTGTTTAGGAAGGTTCAAATCTCCAGAATCTTCTAATTCAATTTCCACTCTAGATAAGAATCTTATGCCCTCTAATCTTATCTTATTTAAAAGGCTTTCAAATAACTCAAAGGATTCTCTTCTAAATTCAAGTTTAGGATTTTTACTTGCATAACTTCTTAGGCCAATACCTTGTCTTAATGCATCTACCTCTGCTAGATGATCTTTCCAAGCATTATCAATGATTTGAAGAAGTATTTGCTTCTCAAAATCTCTCATAACTGGGCCTATGTTATTGCACTTTTCAATATAAGCACGATTAGCAGACATGAGTATCTTTTGCTCTACATCTTCTCGCGTAATATTATTCTCTGAAGCAATCCATTCCTTGACCGGGATCTGCAGTCCAAATATATTTGATAAAGAACTTTCCAACACATCAGTATTCCATTCATGAGGTTCTAAATCTCCAAGAGAAACAGAATCTAATTCATCTGAAATTATGGTTTCTCTCATGGAATCAAGCAGTTCAGTTATGACGTCAGCCTCAAGAATATTATTTCTTTGTGAATAGATAATTTGTCTTTGCTCGTTTGCCATATCATCATATTCAAGTAGCATTTTTCTAATATCGAAATTTCTTCCTTCAACTCTTTTCTGCGCTCTCTCTATTGCCCCGCTCAACATCCTATGTTCGATAGATTCTCCTTCTTCCAAACCTACTCTTTGCATAATATTTTTGAATTGATCGGATGCAAATATTCTCATCAGATTATCTTCAAGAGAAATGTAGAACCTAGAAGAACCAGGATCACCTTGTCTTCCTGAACGTCCTCTAAGTTGATTATCCATTCTTCTAGATTCATTTCTTTCAGTCCCAATGACGTGTAAACCTCCAGAATTAATAACCTCTGAATTTAAAATTTTCCATTTAGATTCCAATTCTTCTTTTTTTGAATCATCCTTATGTTTTTCAAGCTCTGCTTCCCAATTTCCGCCCAAAACTATATCTGTTCCCCTGCCTGCCATATTGGTAGCTATAGTAATGACGCCTGGTTTACCAGCTTGTGAAATTATCTCAGCTTCTTTTGCATGATTTTTTGCATTGAGAACTTGGTGTTCGATATTCTCCTTTTTTAAAAGGCTAGATAAAAGCTCTGAGCTTTCTAAAGATGCTGTACCAACGAGAATAGGATTACCTTTATTTTTATAGTCTTTAATTTCATTTATTACAGCTTTATATTTTTCAGCTTGGGTTAAATATACAAGATCATTCTTATCATCACGTACCATAGGTTCATTTGTTGGAACTTCCAGAACATTGAGACCATAGATTTCAGCAAATTCCTCAGCTTCTGTGCTTGCTGTGCCGGTCATCCCAGATAATTTTTCATATTGCCTGAAATAATTTTGGAAAGTACAAGATGCCAGAGTCTGACTTTCCATTTGTATGGGTACATTTTCTTTTTGCTCTATTGCTTGGTGTAAACCATCAGCCAATCTTCTTCCCGGCATGGCTCTGCCCGTGTTTTCATCAATTAATACTACTTGGTTATTTTGGACCATATAGTCAACATCTTTATTGAAAAGAAAGTGAGCTCTTAATGAGGATTGAATATAGTGAAGAAGTCTTAAATTTCCCGAAGAGTAAAGACTTTGATCTTCTTCAAGAAGATTATCATCTTTTAATAGCTGCTCGATGAAATCATGCCCGAAATCGGTAAGCTCAACCTGCTTTGACTTCTCATCTATAACAAAATGACCCGCATCTTCCTTATTTTTATGTTGGTCATCCTTATCATCTGCCTCCATAAGAGTTTGTTCTTCTAATCTAGGAATAAATTTGCTAATTTTTTGGTAGATCTGAGCTGTATTTTCTGCTGGTCCAGAAATAACAAGAGGAGTCCTTGCTTCATCTATAAGAATAGAATCCACTTCATCAATGATTGCAAAATAATAGTCATTCATCATCCTATCATTTGTATTTACAACCATATTATTTCTAAGAAAATCAAACCCAAGCTCATTATTAGTTGCATAAATAACATCAGCTTCATAAGCAGCTTTTCTTTCTTCAAGTTGCTGTCCAGGAATGATAAAAGATACGGACATACCTAGATTTTCATATATAGGACTCATCCATTTTGCATCTCTTTTTGCCAAGTAATCATTCACTGTAACTAAAACAACTTTTCTTTCTGTTATTGAATTGAGGTAAGAAGGCAACGTAGCTACAAGTGTTTTACCTTCTCCAGTAGCCATTTCAGCAATTTGACAATTGTGGAGAGCTATTCCACCTATGAGCTGGCAATCATAGTGCCTTAACCCAAGCTGTCTTGTACTTACTTCTCTGACGACAGCAAAAGCTTCTGGGAGTAGATCATCTAAAGATTCTCCATTCTTGTGGCGGTCAATAAAATTTTCTCTCTTTTTCTTAAGATCTTCGTTGGTGAGCTTTGAAAGCTCTTCCTCAAGGGAATTGATAGAATTCACCAAAGGTTGAATTTTTTTTAATACTTTCTGGTTTTTTGAACCGAATATTTTATCTAATAAACCCATAAAAATTTGTCAGGCTCAATTCTAACAGTTGCTAACGAATATCAGATAAAAAATTATCCCGAACTAGGATCAATGATGGGTTCGAGGTATTTGATGGGAGAATTCACTGGATCATCATAAGTTTTAACTTCCCACGTATCTGGTCTAGCAATAAGTTCTCTTAGGAGTGCATTATTTACTTTGTGACCTGACTTATAGCCTTCGAAAGAGCCTACCAAATTATGACCGAGTAAGTATAAATCCCCAATTGCATCAAGGATTTTATGCTTGATCATTTCGTTCTCAACTCGCAAACCATCTTCATTTAATATGCATTCATCACCTATGGCGATTGTGTTTTTAACACTTGCTCCTAAGGCAAGATTATTTTCATTTAAAGTTTCTAGCTCACTCATAAATCCAAAAGTCCTAGCTCTGCTTACTTCTCTGACAAATGAAGTGCTATTAAAGTTAACTGAGGCTTTCGTCGCATGATTCTTGTGAACTGGGTGGTCATATAACATTGTAAAATCAACTTTGAATCCATCAAAAGGTGATACTTGAGCCCAAGCATCATCATGGGATACTTTCACTGTATCTTTTATCCTTATGAATTTTTTTATTTGGTCTTGTTCAAGTAAACCAGCAGATTCCAATAAGAATACAAACGGTGCAGCGCTTCCATCCATTATAGGAATTTCAGGTCCATTTACTTCTACATATGCATTATCAATACCTAGTCCTGCTATAGCAGACATGAGATGTTCAATGGTTGATATTCTTGTCTCGCCAGAAGTTAGGCAAGTCGATAATGAAGTATCGCCAACATTCTCTGCTGAAGCCTTTATTTCAACAACAGGATCTAAATCAACCCTTTTAAAAATAATCCCTGTGTCCGTAGGTGCAGGAAGAATCTTTAATATAATTGGATTTCCTGTGTGTAAACCTACACCAAATGCCTTAATGGGATTTTGCAGGGTTCTTTGAGTGAGCATTTTGTTATTCTATAGATAAAGTTTAATTAAAAGAATTATTTTGTTTTCTGATCTCAAACAGCATTATCCCGGCACTCACTGATGCATTTAAACTATCCATTTTTTCCGACATCTTTATCTTTATGAGCTCATCACAATTTTCTCTAGTTAGCCTTCTAATACCTTTATTTTCAGATCCAATTATCAACGCCATTCTCTCGGGGTAATCAATTTCGTTATGACCCAATGAGGCTTTCAGATCACTTCCATATACTGCTACGCCCATCTCTTGAAGATAATTAATTGTCCTCACTATGTTAGTCACAATAACAAATGGAATAAGTTCTGAAGCTCCGCAGGATATTTTTCTAACTGTAGGGGTGAGATGACAAGATCGATCTTTTGGGACTATTACTGCATCGACATCTGCAGCAGCCGCGCTTCTTAAACATGCTCCGACATTATGAGGATCCAGGAGACCATCTAAAATAAGAAATGTAAGATTAGGTCTTTCTATTATTGATTGGATAAACACTTCAGATTCTTCTGATCTCTTATTGCATGCCACTGCAACACTTTGATGATTAATATCTTTAAATTTTTTTTCAAAAAATTCAGGATCTTCTTTATTGATTTTTATTTTATATTTTTCAGCTTCATCAACAATAGATTCGATCCTTTTATTTAGCGCTTCGCAAACATGTAGAGATTTAACCGATTTAGGTCTCGAGCTGATTATTTGGTTGACAGCATTTAAGCCACACACCAATTCTTGATCTGAATTTGAACTCATTTAACTAATCTAAGATCTATTTTCTGAGAGAAGACTTCCACTTTTTCAATCGTTGCTTTAACCTCGTCTCCAAGAGAGTATGAGTGTCTTGAGCTATTGCTCTGTAACATTTTACTATCTTCATCGAATACATAATACTCATTGCGCGGTAAATACTTTATATGGCAGAGACCTTCAATATTTATCTCTTTTAAATGAATAAATAGACCAAAATTAGTAACACCAATTATCTGACCATTAAAAGTATTTCCAATATGCTCAGAAGCAAAAGCACACTTCAGGTGATTAAGGGCTTCTCTTTCAGCTTGTTCAGCAACTCTTTCCTTTATAGAACAAATTTTTGCCAACTCTATTAACTGGTCGTGGCTATAAACAGGTTTAGTCTTTATGGGATTTTCAGCTATTGTAATATTTCCATTATTAGATTTTATTAGAGATTTTATTGCTCTATGAACAAGTAAATCAGGATACCTTCTTATTGGAGAAGTGAAATGAGAATAGTGAGAGTAATTAAGGGCAAAGTGGATCGCAACATCAGTCTCGTAAGTAGCTAAGCTCATGGAATATAAAATTTGCGAGTGAATGATGCTCTTATCTTTTCTATCCTTAGCTATTTCAGTAAGAGATGTTAATTTTTTTATGTCGCTACCATCATCTAAAGAAGCATTAATCTTTCTACTCCTTAAAAACTTTTCAAGAGTTTTAATTTTTAATATATCTGGCTTTGGGTGAACTCTGAAAACAGAAGGCATTTTATGTTTCAAACATAATTGAGCAGCTGATATATTTGCAGCTAACATGAATTCTTCTATCATCATATGAGAAATCTCTCTTGGGGAATCAATAAATTTTACAATTTTTTGATTCTCTACCTTGGGGATGTATGTTGGTACCTCGAGCTCTAAAGAACCCCTTTCAACTCTATTTTTCTTTAATCTTCTATAAATTCTTAATAGAACTCTTAAAGAATCTGCATAGGGCTTTTTAAACTGTTTTTTCTCAATTTCCCGCGTAACTGCAGGGTAAGTCAATCTAGATTTAGAATTGATTATTGCTTCAAAGAAAGAAGTATCTGTGAGATTTCCATCTTTAGTGACAGTAGTTTTACAAACTATACAGAATCTATCCTCATCAGGCTTTAATGAACACAAGTCATTACTTAATTCCTCTGGCAACATAGGAATTACTCTTTGCGAAAAATAAACTGAGGTTCCTCTATCAAAAGCTTCATTATCTAGATGACTTCCTTGATCTACATAACGTGCAACATCGGCTATTGCTACGTATAAATTAAGATCTCCATGTTCATCCTGCTCTCCAAGCACAGCATCATCAAAGTCTTTTGCGCTTTTTCCATCTATAGTTACAAAAGTTTTACTTCTGAGATCTTTTACGGATTCAATATCAAAATTCTTATCTTTTAACTTTCTTGATTCATTAATTACTGCCTTAGGCCACTCACGTTTAAGATTATGATTAGTGACAGCCACCTCATATGCCAAACTAAATTCATTATCTAAATCGAATAAAGAAATAAGATTTGCTTCAGGTAGGGCTTCCTGACTAGGTTGTTTATGCATTAAAAATTTACCGATGCCACCATCTTTTATCGATTTTGGATGAGGCTCTTTGATTAAAACCCTTAAATCATTTTCGTAACCCATGGGACTTGTGTATAACCTTTTGCCCCTTCTAAATATCTTCCCAATAAATTCACTTGTATTTTCTGTAATAACTTCATCTATTTTTGCCCAACCTTTTTGAGTAAGAGAAAATTGAACTAAGTCTCCAGGCATTGCTTTAAAGAGTTCTTTCTTTCCAAGTTTAAATTGGGAATCATATTTTGAATCTTCAACATAAAATCCTCTCGATTTATTAGATTTCTTGACAATTCCTCTAAGTGCTTTAGGGATTTGTTTATATGATTTATTCAATGGATGGATTATTTTTTAAATATTTTGCTGAAAGCCTACTTAAGTATTTTAAATCATTAAGTCTCATGAGAGTGATTTTTGTATTAGGACTGGGTTGCTTGCTAATAACTTAGCTATTAAAGTTGCGCTATGCATATTGGAATTATTATTTCTCTAGTATTTATAAGTCTTCTATTCTTTCTTTGGCAATATTCGAAAGGAGAACAAGTTGGAAGAAGAATTGGTTTCTTATTAAATATTTGGGGAGCAGTAATAGTATTCTACTTATTCATGGTTGTTTTTTTATAACTGGGGAAATTTATGTCTGTCAAACATTATGATTGGTCTGCTTACCACGCTTACGTAAGACCAACAAAGATAGCGATTCGTGACCTGAGCTCAAAACAAACTTTAACTTACAAAGAGCTTGATGATAGGGCATGTCTTCTGGCAAATTGGTTGCAAAGTGTGGGAGTAAAAAAGGGAGATAGGATTGCAATTTTATCTCAGAATTGTGCAGAATTTTTTGAATTAGAATTTGCCTGTGCAAAGATAGGAGCTATAGAACTTCCCTTAAACTGGAGATTAACAAAGCCCGAACTGGAATATATTCTTAATGACAGCTCGCCTAAAGTTCTTATCTATGATGAATCTTTTTCCGATATCTCAAACGAATTAGTAAAAGATTGCAATATATCTAGTCATTTAGAGATTGATAAAGAGGATTTAAATAGTCAGTATGAAATTACTCTAAAGGACTCCAGTTTTGATTATGATCAACCGGAAATTACACAAGAAGATTTGATAATGATTATGTATACATCTGGTACAACTGGTCACCCAAAAGGGGCGATGATAAATCATCAAATGCAACTTTATAATGTAATCAATCTTGCCTCACCTGCATTTGTATCTTCAGATACTGTTCAGCTAGTAGTTTTACCTCTTTTTCATACCGGCGGTATGAACTGTTATGCAAATCCTGTTTTGCATGCAGGTGGGGAATTAATTCTTATAAGAGATTTTGATCCTGGCTTAGCATTATCAATTCTTGGAAATCCCGAATTTCAGGTATCTCATTTTTTTGCAGTTCCAGCCCCTTATCAATTCATGATGAATCATCCTGATTTTGATAGCACTGATTTATCAAGTCTGAAAGTTGCAGGAGTAGGTGGTGCTCCATGCGCTGAGGCAATACTCAGAACCTGGTCAGATAGAGGCGTTTCTATGATTCAGGGCTGGGGTATGACTGAGACAAGTCCTGGAGGTATAGGACTTCCCGCTGAAGATGCTGAAAGAAAGTTAGGCTCAGCAGGAAAGCCACTTTTGCATACAGAAGTCAAAGTAGTTGACGATGAAGGACAGGAGCTTCCTTGGGGAGAGGTAGGGGAGCTTTATATAAGAGGTCCAAATATCACACCAGGTTACTGGAATAATGAAGAAGCAACACTGAATTCTTTCGAAGGCGATTGGCTGAAAACTGGTGATGCTGCAAGATTCGATGAGGAAGGATTTATATATATCGTAGATCGTTGGAAAGATATGTATATATCCGGAGGAGAAAATGTTTATCCAGCTGAAGTTGAAAATGTTCTTTACCAACTACCTGAAATTGCTGAGGCAGCAATTATTGGTGTACCAGACAATAGATGGGGTGAGACAGGTATAGCGTTTATCAGCCTCAAATCAGAACAAACACTAGAAGAAAAAGACATCATAGAACATTGCCTAAAAAACCTCGCAAAGTTTAAAGTTCCAAATTCAGTGAAATTTATAGATGCTTTACCCCGAAATGCTACTGGTAAAGTCTTAAAAAGAAACTTAAGAGATGATCTTCTTGGGACAGATGCTCCAGCTATTTCTTAGTATCAACATATAGAAATTTAATTATTTTATGTCTCTATCAGAATTTTCATTAAAAGGTAAAAAGGCTTTAGTCATAGGTGCAAGAAGAAATATGGGGAAGGGTTTTGCCCTTGGACTAGCTGAAGCAGGGGCCGATGTTGCTGTCACAGATCTAAACATCGAATCTGGTCAGCTTGATTCAGTTTGTAAAGAAATTAAAGCTATGAACAGGCAGTCTATCTGCATCAAGACAGATATTTCTTCTCAGCCTGATGTAAAAAACATGGTTGATCAGGTTATGCAGGAATTTGGAGGTATCGATATTTTGATGAATGTAGCTGTCATGTATCACATGAAATCTGTTGTGGATTTAGATGAAGAAAGTTGGGATATGCTTAGTAGTGTGAATTTGAAGGGTTACTGGCTCACTATTCAGGAAGTAGCTCCAATAATGAAGAAGCAAAAAAGTGGAAGCATAATAAACTTGACTTCGAGAGGCGGACTTAAGGCTCATGCTGATAAAGCTATGGGAAATTATGCAATAGTTAAATCAGGTATAGCAATGATGACAAGACAGTATGCAAGATATCTTGGACCTCATAACATAAGAGTAAATGCCATTGCACCCTCTTTAGTCGAGTGGGAAGAATTTCCAGGCCAAGAAAATAGAGAAAATAAAACTACAAACAATGAAGAAGTAAAAAAAGAAATAACTGAAAAAGAGAAATTTGAAGCATGGTCTAATGGACCGGAAAATATTCCTTTAGGACGTGTTGCTACCTTTAATGAAATGGCGAATGCGGCTGTTTTTCTCGCATCTGATGCGTCTAGTTATGTGAATGGCACTATCTTAAATGTCGATGGTGGATACATGGCATGATGCATAATTGGGAGTTTAATCATCTTGGAATGATGGTCACAGATCGAGATGAAATATTGAGCTATTATCAGTCTATCGGACTTGGAGTTAGCGTAGGACCTCAACCTCTATTGCCATATATAGAAGGCGAAGGAGAAATAACTTTTTTTAAAGAGCTGGACGGTGAACCTGTCACTCATAGATTCGTAACTGGGGGAGCGCATAACTTCAAAGATGGTCAATCACAAATTGGAAATTGTCAGCTTGAAGTTTATCCCATGCGACCCGGACCCGGCATGTTCATTAGCAGATATCTTGAGACGAAAGGTGATGGAATTAATCACATAGCTTTTAATACGGCAGACATTGAAAGAGATACTCAATTCTTTTTAGATCGAGGTTGTGATCTCGTTTTTAACGTTACAACAAATGGCAAAACTGTAGAAAACTACATAGATACTAGATTACATGGAGATTTAATGATTTCTTTGAGACCACCGGCAGATAATTGGGAAAAATCTTGGCGAAAAAATAATGAATCGCATCCTCTAGTGAATAAATGGAAATTTTTAGGACTAGGAATATGTGTTAATGATTTGGATTCTGCTTCTGGTTATTACTCGAAACTAGGTTTTAAGAAAATTGAAGAAAAGAAGGCCAGAAAAGAATGGAAAATAACCTCTCAAGAATTCTATGTAAGTGATATAGTTTTTGAATTGATACAGGCCGAAAAAGACAGCATTTATGGAAATTCATTAGCACAACGAGGTGATGGCGTGGCAGAAATGATATTTAAGGTTTCTGATCTGAAAACAGAAATGGATTTACTCAAAATTAAAGGTACGCAAATACTCAAAGTTTCTGATGATAAAAAAATGGCTTATATTGATTCATGCATGAAGGGTAATTTACTCACTAGGCTTATAGAAAAGGAATAACCATGGAAATTTCATCTTTCATTGCTGCTATTTTTATATTTCTTATCTGCCTTATAGTGGCGTTGAAGCCGAGTAAAATTATCACAATTCTGGGTGCAGTTTTTATTCTTCCGCTGCTACTTTTCCTAATCTATCAGTGATTAAGGTTACAAATGGCCATCATTAAGGAAAATAAACGAAAAGGTTGACATTTAAAAAGAAGCACCAATCCATCACTTGATTATATTTTGCCTTATACTACACTTTACGTAGTAATCTAAATTAATTAAGCATGTTTGCTTAATGGGGAGACCTACAATGTTCGGGAAAATTCGTGAAAAGTTAAGCTTTTATCTTTCAACTCTTATTTTGTTAAACGCATCTGCATTCGGTGGCTATGTTTTGGCTCAAGATGCTCTGGAAGAAATTGTTGTTACTGCAAGGAAAAAAGCAGAAAGTTTACAAGACGTACCTTTGTCTGTTTCAGCTCTACGAGAGAGCTCTCTTGAAGAACTGGGCGTAAATGTTTTTGAAGATTACTTACTCCAGCTTCCTAGCGTTACAGCAGGTGGAGCTGGTCCAGGAACAAGTACTATTTATATCAGAGGTCTGGCCTCAACAACCCCTAATCTCACAACAGCAGGTGTTGGTGGTTTGGCCCCAAATGTATCATTTTATCTTGATGAGCAACCCTTAGCCCAACCAGGTAGAAATCTGGATGTTTATGCAGCAGACATCAGCCGCATAGAAGTCTTAAAAGGACCTCAAGGAACACTTTTTGGCGCTAGCTCACAAGCTGGCGTAGTTAGAATGATTACAAATAAGCCCGTGATAGGTGTAAGTGAAACAAATATTGAAGTTGAATCTAGGTATATGTCAGAGGGCGCTAATGGAGGAAAACTTGAATTCGTTACTAATATGCCGATTGGAGAAACCTCTGCTGCAAGATTAGTTGCATATAGAGACAGAAGAGGTGGTTATATTGATCAAGTAGCAGGCTCTATTGATGCAAGTGAATCCGCTCGTTTTAGGGCATCAGGGACTGTAAGGAGTAATGGATTGCCGGTTTCTGCTGCTAGAAACGGTTTTCAAGCTGGAGATGATTTATCTGGTGTAACTTTTGCCAAAGCTAATGCAATAGTTGAAGAGGATATTAATGATGTTGAGTATGAAGGTTTTAGATTAAGCTTTGCTCAAGAGTTAAATGAGAATTGGGATGCTCTTGTTTCGCGTTCTCATCAATCAATTGAATCCGATGGAGTGTTTTTTACTGATCCAACTTTAGGAGATCTTGAGATTCAAAGATATCACGATGATCATCTTGAAGATAAATATGACAATACCAGCTTGACAATCGAGGGTTCTATTGGCGATCTTGAAGTTGTCTATGCTGGAGCTTACACAGATCGTCACTCAGATCAAATAATTGACTACACTGATTATCTTTTTGTAGGCCAATATCTTCCTTATTACATTTGTGATTACTATGTTACTTATACTACATATGCTCCCGGAAATGTGCCTACTGGATCTTGCCCAGCACCAGATATGTTTGTGGATTCTGTAACAGATACAGAGGTGCAAACTCATGAAGTAAGAATAAACGCGCCTATAAGCGATAATATGAGTTTAACTGCTGGTGCATTCATGAGCGATCTTGAATTGCTAGAACATAACATGTTCACTTATCCTGGTGCAGTCGAGAGTGATATAGGTTGGGGAGTGAACTATGCCCTTACCGATACATCGGTCTATGGTTATCAAGCTCTTTTATCAAAGGGAGCCCTCAAGTCAAAACAATACGCAGCTGCTGGTTGGCACTCCGGAAGAGGACCTTATATGCCGCCCGTTATGTTTATTAATGATATAAAGAGAACTGATAAACAAAAGGGTGTCTTTGGTGAACTGGCCATTGATCTATCTGATTCTATTGAGCTTACTCTTGGAGCTCGTTGGTATGATATAGAGGTTGATTTGGAAGGAAGTGCAAATTCATCATTCAGTACCGGATTTGGCGGAGGTGACCAACAAAGGTTTGGCACTAATTTATCTGCAGCATTTAATGAGCCGGGGGTTGTTACAGGTAATCCATTTATTGATGAATTGAATTATCCTGATAAGGCCGAGTCTGATGGGGTTATAGGTAAGGCTACACTCTCTTGGAATGTTTCTAATGATGTAATGTACTATGTGACGTGGTCAGAAGGTTTTAGACCAGGCTTATTAAATCGACCAGCAGGACAATCAACACCAGATGGGTCATACACTGTTAGACCAGTAACTGATTCAGATGAAGTTACAAATTACGAATTTGGTTGGAAGACAGTTTTACAAGATGGTCGATTAAGATTTAATGGAAGTGTATTTATGGTGGATATTTCTGGACTTCAAACGACAATTTTCGATCCCAGTATTGCAAATTTATTCTTTTCAGATAATGCTGCAGATGCCGATATTACCGGTTTGGAGGGAGACTTTCTTTATTATACAAACACAGATGGACTCATAATCTCAGGAGCTTTCTCGTTCTTAGATACTGAAATAAAGAAATCATTGACAACTAGTGATGTTAAGGCTGGAGAAGAATTAGCTTTTGCTCCAGGTATTCAAGCCAATGTTGCAGCAAGATACGAGTGGGGAATGTCTTCGGGCATGCAGGGTCACATACAAGGTCAAGTTGTTGCCTCTGACAAAAGTTATTCAGATATTATTGAACCCAACAAAGCTAAACAGGATAGTTATAGTTATGCAAACCTAAGGGCAGGTATCAGTAATGATTCTTGGGTAGCTGAGATTTATGTTGATAATATCTCTGATGAAAGAGCTGAAATAAGCAATAATTATGTTTTTGATAGACAAAGAGTAGCAGTTATTAGGCCTATGACGGTTGGTTTAAGATTTAAGCTTAATTATTAGTATCTTATATACCTATAATGAAAGGGAGCAAATGCTCCCTTTTTGTTTCTTAATCAAATTAAAATAATGGAATTTGAAATCATAAAAAAATATGGATGAACATAAATTCAGTACTGACGATACTTCTTTTGCAATTGATTTGAACGATGCAACTCAGGCAGTTAAAGAAAGCCGTTTTCAGGATGCTTATAATTTATTATCTATAGTACTTAAAGAACATCCCAAAAATATTGATTGCTTGTATCTCGCAAGTGTTTCAGCAAGATATTTAAGAAAATTTGAGGAATCAAAAAAATATATTGAGCAACTGCTAGTTAATGCTCCCGATATGGGCCGCGCTTATCAAGAACTTGCCCATCTTTATAGAGACATGGGCAATGAAGAGAAGGCGGTTAACCACTACAGGCAGGCATGTGAGCTCAATCCTGCACTACTTGCTTCATGGAATTTTCTTTATCAATACTTCCTAAAAAATAATAATCAACCAGCAGCTGATCACGCTTCTAGCCAGATAGAAAAATTAAAATCTTTACCAGGTCCACTCTTATATATAGACCAGATTCTTAATGAAGGAAGATTAGGGTTAGCTGAAACAAAATGCAGAGCTTTCCTTAAACAAAATCCAACTCATACTTATGCAATGTCTTTGCTTGCTGAAATAGCTAATAGACTAGGTTATTTTGATGATGCTGAATTCTTGCTTGAGAAGGCTGTTGAATTTAAACCAGATGATGGCGATTTAAGGCTTAAATATGCTGGCATCCTAAGAAAAAAACAAAAGTTTTCTAAAACCATAGAACAGGTCGATATTTTATGTGATCAATATCCTGATAATTTAAATTATCAAGCACAAAAGGCTAGTGAAATAATGCAAAATGGTGGCCACGAAGAAGCTATTAGCTTGCTAAATGATATATTAGATAAAAACCCTTTTAACTTTAGTGTTTTGACTTCCAGAGGGCATGCTGAAAAAACACTGGGTAGGACTGAGCAAGCAATTAAAAGTTACAAGTCTTCCTATAAAGTTAAACCAGATCATGGTGAAGCATATTTTTCCTTATCGAATCTAAAGACTTATGCATTCACTAAAAAAGAATTAGACGAAATGAGGAGTCAAGTTATGAGAGTAGATTTATCATTGAGAGATAAAGCTTATTTTCATTTCGCTCTAGCTCAAGGATGCGAAGTAAATGGTGAATTTGAGGAAGCCTTTCATCATTTAGTAAGAGGCAATCAAATTAAGAGAGATCAAAGTCAATATTCTATTGAAAGAATGGACAATGAATTAAATGCTCAAATAGATGTATGTGATGATTCCTTTTTCAAAGATTTAGGCGACGGAGGATATCAAACTAAAGATCCGATATTTATACTAGGTTTGCCTAGAGCGGGATCCACCTTGATAGAGCAGATCTTAGCATCACACTCGATGATAGATGGTACATTGGAACTTCCAAATATCCTCTCAATTGCACAAAGTCTAAGAGGTGATGATATTTATGGAAAATTTGGCAATTATCCAAAAAGTATGAAATCCCTTAATCTTAATCAAAGAAAAGAATTAGGTAGAAACTTCATTGAAGATACAAGGATGCACAGAAAAGATGCTCCTTTTTTTACAGATAAAATGCCCAATAATTTCAGGCACATTGGATTAATTCATTTGATCATGCCAAATGCAAAAATTATTGATGCAAGAAGATATCCTCTCGACTGTTGTTTCAGTATGTTTAAACAACTTTTTGCACAGGGACAAGAGTTTACATACGGACTTGAGGAAGCTGGAAGCTACTATAATAGTTATATCAAACTTATGAATCATTGGGATTCTGTTCTTCCGGGCAAGATACTGAGAGTAAATAATGAAGATGTAGTAGAAGATCTTGAGGGACAAGTTTCCAACATCCTTGAATTTCTTGAGTTACCTTTTGAAGAGGAATGTATTTCCTTTTATGAAACTGAGAGATCAGTAAGGACTGCTAGTTCCGAGCAAGTCAGAAAACCTGTAAACAAAGAAGGTATGGGTAGATGGAAGCCTTATGCTAAATATTTAAAGCCACTAGTTAAAACTCTAGATCAAGATCTTCTTAAGTCAGAAGATATTGCACATATCACTCAATAGAGGATTATATGAATCAAAATTTAAATAATGCCTCAACTTCTATAATAGGACCTAAGAAGAAAAAATTTTTAGGTTTAGATGTCAATTTTCCTGTTTTCTTAATCAGCTCTGGGTTGGCAATTCTTTTTTCTTGTTTGGTATTAATTTTCCCAGAAGCTTCAAATACCTTTCTTTCAAATAGCAGACAATTTGTTGTCAGTCAGTTTGATACTTTATTTACAGTTTCAATGTTGTCTTTTACCTTCATAATTTTCTTTTTAATTGTATCCCCTTTCGGAAAGATTAAACTCGGTGGAAAAGATACATCTCCAGAATTTAGTTTTTTATCATGGATTTGCATGTTATTCGCGGCGGGTGTGGGTATAGGAATGACTTTTTATGGAGCTGCTGAACCTCTTTCTTACTACACTGGAGTCTTTGGAACGCCATTAAATATTACTCCAGATACTGAAGAAGCGCGGAGATTAGCTTTTAGCGCAACAATTTTTCACTGGGGAATAAATGGTTGGTCTGTTTATGCAATCATAGGACTGTCACTTGCGTTCTTTTGTTATAACTGGAAATTACCTTTAACTATTCGTTCAATATTTTTCCCCCTTCTTGGTAATAAAATTTGGGGATGGCAAGGAGACTTTATTGACATAATAGCTGTTTTGGCTACTTTATTTGGTTTAGCTACTTCCCTAGGATTGGGTGCACAGCAAGCATCTTCAGGTTTATTTTATTTATTCAATTTACCTAATAATTTAGTCAGTCAATCTTTGGTCATTATTTTTATTTCCTCAGTAGTAATTTTTTCTGTTTATAGAGGCCTTGATAAAGGGGTGCGTATTTTAAGCAATTTAAATATAGCCTTGGCTATACTGTTACTACTTTTTGTAGTTCTTGCAGGACCAACCTATCAAATAATCTCTTCTTACGGAGTAAATTTAATGGCATATTTTCAGGATATAGTATTTCTTAGCAATTGGGATAGACCTGAAGATAGAGATTGGTATCAAGATTGGACAATATTTTATTGGGCATGGTGGATATCTTGGTCTCCTTTTGTAGGAATGTTTATTGCTCGTATTTCTAAAGGAAGAACGATTAGGGAATTTTTAACTGTAGTCATGTTTGTACCTCTAATATTCAATTTAATTTGGTTTTCTTCATTTGGTGGAGCAGCAATTTTTCAATTTGAAGAAGGAATAGGTAGGTTAAGTGAGCCCGTAAGCGATATTTCCCTCGTACTTTTTTACATGTTAGATAATTTATTCTTACCCACGTTCACAAGCTTATTTGCTCTCTTTATGTTGGTTCTCTTTTTTGTGACCTCATCTGATTCAGGCTCTTTGGTCATTGATACGATAACTTCCGGAGGGCAAGATAATAATTCAAGTAAACAAAGAGTAATCTGGGCAATAATTCAGGGCTTAATAGCGATAGTGTTATTGGTTGGAGGAGGTTCTTATGCTTTATCAGCAATTCAGTCGGGTGCAATATCAATGGCATTGCCATTTGTATTTATATTGATAGCTTCAACATTGAGTTTGTTGCGAGGAGTCTATATAGAAGTATACGATTCAAAAAAAATGGAAGATTTGCATGGAAGATAATCATCTAGAAGAAGCGCTAGTCGCAATTAGGCGGGTAATGAGGGCTACTGAAATAAATTCATTGTCTTTAGCAAAAAAATCTCAGCTTACCCCAACGCAACACATTGTTCTGCAGATCATTGCTAGTAAGAAACACACCACACCAAGTAATATTTCATACATAACAACTTTGAGACATACAACCATTGCAACGGTCATCAATAAACTTTTATCCAGAGATCTAATTACAAGAGAGAAGGGTATAAATGATAAAAGGATTCAATATTTGAACATCACAGAAGAAGGACTGGAGATACTTGAATCATCACCAGATGTTTTACAAGATAAATTCAAAGAACAATTTTCCAGCTTAAATGACTGGGAGCAAAGCATGATCGTATCCTGCTTACAAAGGGTAGCAAGATTTATAGATGCAGAAGAAATAGACGCAGCACCGATTTTAGATTACGGCGGCTTAAATGAAGAGCCAGAAGAATATCTGAATGAAGAATAATCTTCTTTTAACCAAAAGAAGTTTCTTAAAATTTTTATCTTTTTTATCTGTAGGATTGATCCTTGATTTAGGCTCCAAAGAAATTAAATTTAAATTGAGTAATATAAAAAAAAATATAGAGGAGGATCTCATAAAGTGGGATTCCATTAAGCTTCATAGAACAGGCACTAAAGGTGATAATGAAACTGCTTATTGGTTAGCGGATGAGATAAATAAATGTGGCCTTACTGCAGAAGTAGATACCTTTAATTTTATTAAGCGAACTCCTGGTAAATGCGAGGTTACAAATGGCACTCATACTGCAATTGGATTGCCCATGTTTGACGGTGGAAGCACTTCCTCGAATGGAATTAAAGGCCCGCATGGATCTTTAAATACGGATGATGTAATTGCAATAACTAAATATGGCTCTTCAACTAACGACGAGTCGTCTATAAAACTAAATGAAGCGAGAGAGAAAAATAAACATCCTGCAATTGTGGCTATTGCAGATGTTTTTCCTAACATTCCAGGACTTGCTGTCCTAAATGCTGAATCTTATAGAAAACCATATGGACCACCTATCCTACAGGTAGCGACGCAAGAGGGAGAGTGGCTCATGGGATTAAAAGCAGATGAACAGATAAGCGTATCTGTTGAATTAATTGATGAAAATTCTGATGCCATAAATGTTCAAACTAAGATAGAAGGAAAAGATCAATTGCTTAGCCCCTTAGTTGTCATGACACCGAAGAGTGGCTGGTGGACTTGTACTTCAGAAAGAGGAGGTGGAATAACTATTTGGTTAAATGCAATGAGATATCTATCCAAAAATCAGCCCAACCGCAATGTAATATTTACTGCAAATACTGGGCATGAATTAAGTCATCTGGGATTGGATCATTTTTTAGAAAAAAATTCGTCATTAGTTAAAGATGCTTTTTCATGGGTTCATCTGGGAGCTAATTTTGCTGCCAAAGAAGGTCAGGTATTATGGCAAGCCTCTACAAAAGAATATATGGAAAAAGGCTTGGAGCAACTTAAGGCTTTAGACTTAGATGAAATTATATCTTGGCCTGTATCATCTAGGCCACTCGGAGAAGCAAGAAATATTTATGATGGAGGTGGCCAATTTATTTCATTACTCGGAAGCAATCCTCTTTTTCATCATCCAGATGATACATGGCCAGACTCTATAGATATGGAAAAGTTGATCAAACTTAATTCCTTTATGACGAATATGATTATAAATATGGCTAATGCTACTGATTAAGAAACCTTTATTATTCATTCGCTTTTTTGAGCTTTTCGCTTATTGAAAGCGAGATTTATGGTATTAGATTTGAGATAGATTTCATGAATAATGTGTACAAAATATTAAGAGAATATGAATGGGAAGAGGCTAAGGAATCCGGTCAAATTACTACGGCTTTAGATAAGCAAGATGGATTCATCCATTTATCAACTGCTGCTCAATTAGCTGTCACATTGGCTTTTTTCTTCAAGGAATCAGACTCTCTTCAACTCTTACAATTAAATTTAGATAAGATAGATGAAACTCAATTAATCTATGAATCTCCTCTTCCTAATGAAGGAAAAAGAAAGAGTCCTTTTCCCCATCTTTACTCTCAATTAATGACTAACCAAATATTTGAAAGTTGGAATATAAAAAGAGAAAGTTTCAGTCTTCCCGAAGAAGTTCTGCTTCAAGCAGAAAACCTAATTGAAGAATAAAATAACTTTTATCCATCACATATGGAGCTGGCGATAGGATTTGAACCTACGACCTGCTGATTACAAATCAGCTGCTCTACCAACTGAGCTACGCCAGCGCGGTGAGCATTATAGTTCTCTTATTGAAACTTCGCCATAACGAAGAGTAAGATATTGTGAACCTTCTTTAACTAGCATTTCTCCTTTGTTGTTTACACCTAGGACATCTACAGTTTTATCAATACCTTCAATGTTTACGCTACATTTTTTCCCTATAAGCATATCGAATGATTCATAGTCTGATTTATAGGGCATAAAACCTTCCCTGGTATATACAGAAGTGAGTTGAAATATCTTATTAACAATATCCCCTATAATCTCATTTCTATTATTTCTCGAGTTAGTCACTTCATCTAAAGAAATCCACGACTGATCAATCTCTTTACCTTCTTCCTCAGACATATGTACATTTATGCCTATACCTATTATGACTCCTACTTGATTATTCAAATCAATAGTTTCGATCAAGATTCCTGAGATCTTCTTTTTTTCAATCAACAAGTCATTTGGCCACTTAATTCCAATATGGTTTTGAGTAAATTTATTTAGGCTAGATGCAAGAATAGTTCCAATAGCTAGACTTAGTCCATCAAGCTGCGAATACTTTAGGCCAGATAGCCATCCGATAGAAAGGTATATGTTTTTTCCTTTTGGGCTAATCCATTTCTTACCATTTCTGCCTTTTCCAGCAACTTGTTGCTCGGACGTATGGACTGATAAAAGAGATGATTGCTCTGACAAGAAATTCTTTGCATCTTCATTAGTGGACCCTGTAGATTGAGATATAAATATTTCTATATTTGAATCTAATAGATCTTTATCTAGGAAACCTTTTAACGAATCTATATTTAGAGGAATGTAATTGTTGTTCATAACCTAAAAATTTTGGAAATTTAAGTAATTTAAGTTGACATAGTAAGCTTGCAGTTACAGAATTGCGCGCTGTTTTTTGACCTAATTTATAGGAGGGGTTGGGGAGCGGTCAAACCCAGCAGACTGTAAATCTGCCGCCTCGTGCTTCGAAGGTTCGAATCCTTCCCCCTCCACCACTAAAAAATCTCTCCAAAAGATGCGAAAATACTTGCATTAGAGGCCTAAAAATACTATAAAAGCGCTCCGAGCTTTGGGTTGTAGTTTTTATTTCGTTAAATTTTATAGACTTTTCTGTTCTCTGTTTATCAGAAAAAATACTCTACACTCCAAAAAAGCAGCAAAAATATAGTTTTTGCTCATATAGCTCAGGAGGTAGAGCACTTCCTTGGTAAGGAAGAGGTCACCGGTTCAACTCCGGTTATGAGCTCCAGGTAATAGTAATTTAATTTTAGGGAAAAAAAATGGCTAAAGAAAAATTTGAAAGAACCAAACCCCATGTCAATGTGGGTACAATTGGACACGTTGATCATGGTAAAACAACTTTAACTGCTGCAATAACGAAAGTTCAAGCTGAAGCTCTAGGTGGAGAAGCAATTGCCTTTGATGGTATTGATAATGCACCAGAAGAAAAAGAACGTGGTATTACTATATCTACCTCTCATGTTGAATATGATTCTGAATCAAGACATTATGCTCACGTAGACTGCCCTGGTCACGCCGACTATATCAAAAACATGATCACAGGTGCCGCTCAAATGGATGGTGCAATACTAGTAGTGAATGCTGCAGACGGTCCCATGCCTCAAACTAGGGAGCACATACTTTTAGCTAGACAGGTCGGAGTGCCTCATATAGTAGTATTTTTAAACAAAGCTGATATGGTCGATGATGCTGAATTAATCGAATTAGTTGAAATGGAAGTAAGAGAACTATTAACAGAGTATGACTTCCCCGGCGATGATACTCCTGTAATTGTAGGATCTGCATTGAAAGCCCTTGAAGGAGATGCAGAATATGCTGCAAAAATACAAGAGCTAGTTCAAGCATTGGATGATTTTGTCCCTGAGCCTGTTAGAGACACTGATAAACCTTTTTTAATGCCTATTGAAGATATATTCACAATACAAGGTCGTGGAACAGTTGTAACAGGCAGAATAGAAAGAGGTGAAATTAAAGTAAACGAAGAGATAGAAATCGTTGGTATACGTGATACTCAAAAGACTGTTTGTACAGGCGTTGAAATGTTCAGAAAGCTCTTAGACGAAGGTAAGGCAGGAGAAAATGTCGGTATCCTTTTAAGAGGAACTGAGAGAGATGCTGTTGAAAGAGGACAGGTTCTCACTAAGCCGGGAGCTATTAATCCTCACACTAAGTTTGAAGCTACTGTTTATGTTTTATCTAAAGAAGAAGGAGGACGACACACACCTTTCTTCAAAGGATATAGACCACAATTCTATGTAAGAACTACTGACGTAACAGGAGCTGTAGAGCTCCCAGAAGGTGTCGAGATGGTCATGCCTGGTGACAATATAGATATGACTGTAGAACTAATTTCTCCAATTGCAATGGAAGATGGAATGAACTTCGCAATAAGAGAAGGTGGAAGAACAGTTGGTTCTGGAGTAGTTACTAAAATAATTGATTAGTAGGCCAGTAGCTCAATTGGCAGAGCGACGGTCTCCAAAACCGTAGGTTGGGGGTTCGATTCCCTCCTGGCCTGCCACTCAGCCAAAGAGCTTAGCCTTATAAAATGGGAAATAGTATTAGAATGCAAAATTATATCCGTTGGATTGTTGGCCTCGCTGTTGTGGGTCTAGCCATATACGGTAATTCTTATTATTTTCAAGAACCACTTCTTTACAGGGTAATAGGAGTGATAGTTATATCTAGTTTAGGTCTCTTTATTTTAACTACAACTCAAGAAGGTAAAGAGGCCCTTAAAACAGTAATAGATTCAAGAACTGAGATTCGAAGAGTAGTTTGGCCCACCAGGACTGAAACAACTCAAACTACTCTCATTGTCTTGGTGGCAATAACAATAGCAGCTCTTATCCTCTGGGGACTTGATTCCTTGTTTGGTTGGGCAACAGCAGCTTTATTAGGATAAACATGGAAAAACAGTGGTACGTAATACATGCTTATTCTGGATATGAGACTAAAGTGAGAGAAGCTTTAATTGAGAGAATTGAAAGACTGGGAATGGATGATTTATTTGGAGAGATAATGGTCCCATCTGAAGAAGTCGTTGAAATGAAAGGTGGTCAAGAGAGGAAAACTCAAAGGAAATTTTTCCCTGGTTACGTTTTGGTAAATATGGAACTAAACGATGATAGCTGGCACCTCGTCAAAGATACTCCACGTGTCATGGGATTCATAGGAGGTACGAAAGATAAACCATCTCCACTTTCAAATGTCGAAGCGCAAGGAATTATTCAACAACTTGAACAGGGATCAGACATCACCAAACCGAAAGTTTCTTTCGAACCGGGTGAAATGGTAAGAGTAGTCGATGGACCTTTTAATGACTTCAGTGGAGTTGTTGAAGAAGTTAATTACGAAAAAAGTAAGGTTAGAGTCGCTGTATTGATTTTTGGTCGATCAACACCTGTTGAATTGCAATTCAATCAAATTGAGAAAGGATAATGGCAAAAGAAATAGAAACGTATGTAAAACTCCAAGTCCCCGCTGGTCAAGCTTCACCAAGTCCACCTGTCGGTCCTGCATTAGGCCAACATGGTCTACCTCTTATGGATTTCTGCAATGCATTTAATGCAAGAACTAAAGATTTAGAACAAGGATTACCTTGCCCTGTAGTTATAACAGTTTATGAAGATAAGAGTTTCGACTTTATTATCAAGACTACACCAGCATCAGTACTTATCAAAAAAGCTGCAGGTATTAAATCAGGAAGCGGAACTCCAAATAGTGTAAAAGTTGGAAAGGTAACAAGAGCGCAATTAGAAGAAATTGCAAAAATAAAAGATCCAGATCTTACTGCTGCTGATATGGATGCCGCTGTAAGAACATTATCTGGGAGCGCCAGAAGCGCTGGCATAGAAGTAGAAGGTTAAAATGACTCAGAGTAAAAGAAAACAATACATCAACTCTTTAGAAGAAAAAAAATATAATGTCTCAGAGGCAATGGAATTCATTCAAGCCTCTCCAAAAGTTAATTTCAACGAATCAATTGATGTAGCCATTAATTTGGGTGTCGATCCTACTAAGTCAGATCAAAATGTTAGAGGCGCTACAACTTTGCCAGCAGGTTCAGGAAAGCCTTGTAGAGTAGCTGTTTTTGTAGAAGGCGATCAAGCTTCTGCCGCAAAAGAAGCCGGTGCTGATACCGTCGGTATGGAAGACCTCGCAGAAGAAATTAAAAAAGGTGAAGTTGAATATGATGTCATCATAGCTACACCAGATACTATGAAAATTGTTAGTCCTCTAGGAAAGGTTTTGGGCCCAAAAGGAACTATGCCCAATCCTAAAACAGGCACAGTCACAAAAGATGTAGCCTCTGCAGTGAAAAATGCGAAAGCAGGACAAATTAGATATAGAACTGATAAAGGTGCAATTATTCATGGAAGAATCGGGGATATTAGCTACACACCTGAACAGATTAAACAGAACTTAGAAACGCTTTTAGATGATTTGAAGAGGAATAAGCCCCCTTCAGCTAAAGGTGTTTTTATTAAAAAAGCAACTCTCTCTTCCACTATGGGAGCTGGAGTTGAAATTGATTTATCTTCTTTAGTCTTTTAAAGATTATAAAAGATAAAAGGTTTCTTCAGTATGGTGCGATTATTCGCCCATCGAAGACCGTAGGTGCGAGGAAAGGTTCCTTGCTTAATTATTTTGACCTACGCAGATGGTAATTGACTGCTTGCAGTCATAGCCAAAAAGATAATACCAGTTATTGGTATTTGGAGGATAGGAAGATGCCAATGCGCATTGATGACAAGAAAGTTGCTGTCGACGAGCTGAAAGATATAGCTAATACGGCAACTTCAGCTGTAGCTGCAGATTATCATGGTGCATCCGTTACTGAGTTAACTAAACTTAGAAAAGATGCTCGAGAGAACTCAGTTCATCTGAAGATTATTCGAAATACTCTTGCAAAAAGAGCTTTAATTGATACAAAATATTCTTGTTTTGAAGACTTGTTAGTAGGCCCAACTATGTTGGCTTTCTCACTAGAGGATCCAACAAGTGCAGCTAAACTAGTTAATGACTTCACAAAGATCAATAGTAAATTTGCAGTAAAAGGAATTTCCCTAGGGGATTCTTTATTAGAGCTTTCAAAGCTCTCTGCATTAGCGAATATGCCTTCTAGAGAACAGGCTCTAAGCCAATTAGCAGGTCTATTAAATGCACCTATTAATCAATTCGTAAATATTCTTAATCAAGTACCTTCTAAACTTGTCAGAACCTTACAAGCAGTGAAAGAACAAAAAGAATCGGCATAACCTTAATTAACTAACATTTGGAGAATAAAAATGGCACTAAGTAAAGAAGAGATATTAGACGCTATAGCCGAAATGAGCGTCATAGACATTGTTGATCTTATAGAAGCAATGGAAGAGAAATTTGGGGTATCTGCAGCAGCTCCTGTAGCAGCGGCAGCTCCAGCAGCGGCAGCTGGAGGTGATGCAGGTGGAGAAGCGGAAGCAGATGATGCTCCAGTTGATATTCACCTATCCGAAGTTGGCGATAAGAAAGTAGATGTAATAAAAGCAGTTAGAGCTATTACTGGTTTAGGTCTTAAAGATGCAAAAGCTATGGTCGATGAAGCTCCTTCAGTTATAAAAGAAGGTGTAAATAAAGCTGAAGCTGACGAGCATGCAAAAGCATTACAAGATGCTGGTGCAACTGTTGAATTAAAATAACAAACTTTCTAAAAATTAAAACAAATTAAAAAAGAGGTCTTTATGAGTTTTTCATATACTGAGAAAAAAAGAGTTAGAAGGAGTTTTGAAAAAATCTCTAGTGTTATGGAGCTTCCAAATCTACTTGCAACTCAAATCCAGTCTTATGACGCTTTTTTACAAAGATACGTAGACAATGAAAAAAGATTGAATGCTGGTCTGGAACAAGTCCTTAATTCAATCTTTCCTATCGAGAGCCATAATGGCTTCGCAAGGATGGAGTACTCTGGTTACACTTTAGGTGAACCTATTTTTAATGAAAGAGAATGCAAGCTTAAAGGAATAACTTATGAAATTTCTTTGCATATTAACTGTGATCTCTTTTTTATAGATAAAGACTCAGGAAAGCTTAAGGAAGGAAAGTCCCAAAGTGTTTATATGGGAACTGTTCCTCTTATGACCGATCATGGAACTTTCATAATTAACGGAACAGAAAGAGTTGTTGTTTCTCAGCTTCATAGATCTCCCGGTTTATTTTTTGATCATGATAAAGGAAAAGGTCACTCATCTGGAAAAGTTTTGTATGGTGCTAGAGTCATTCCTTACAGGGGCTCATGGTTAGATTTTGAGTTTGATGCCAAAGATTTAGTATACGTTCGAATAGATAGGCGAAGAAAGTTATTAGCTACGATTCTTTTAAAGGCCCTAAAACTTACTAATCAAGAGATTCTTGAAAGGTTTTATGAGACGGAAATTTATAAAAATAAAAAGAATGATATTTTCCAATTACAGGTCATACCTAGAAGACTTATGGGAAGAGTTTCTCCTGTAGAAATCGAGTCAAAAGGTGAACTAATCGTCAAAAAGGGAGATAGGATTAGCGCAAGGCACATAAGAAAAATTGAGAGTGCAAAAATAAAACACCTTGATATGCCTAAAGAGGCACTATTTGGGCAAGTTATTGCTAAAGATATCTTGGATAAGTCCACAGGTGAAATCATTATTGAAGCTAATACGGTTATTGATGAAGACACCATGCCTGTTCTTGATGAATTAAATCTGCCTGAACTCGAGACTTTATATATCAATGATATTGAATCAGGACCCTATATTGCTGACACCCTAAGAGCTGATTCAACAACTAATGAAATTGAAGCTTTGGTGGAAATTTATAGGATGATGAGACCAGGGGAGCCTCCAACTAAGGAAGCTGCAACTACCTTATTCAATAACCTATTTTTTAATGCTGAAAGATATGATCTATCTGCCGTTGGAAGAATGAAATTCAATAAAAGGTTAGGAATTGAGGATCTAGAAGGTAGTAGTATTTTAAGTGATGAAGATATTTTAAATACTTTAAAGACCTTGGTATCGATCAGAAATGGACAAGGAAATGTTGATGATATCGATCATCTGGGAAATAGAAGAATTAGATCCGTAGGTGAAATGGTTTCAAATCAATACAGAATAGGACTTGTGAGAGTAGAAAGAGCTGTAAGAGAGAGGTTGGCAACTGCTGAAGCTGATGATTTAGGACCACAAGATTTAATAAATGCTAAGCCTGTATCTGCAGCTGTCAAAGAGTTTTTTGGGTCAAGTCAATTATCTCAATTTATGGATCAAAATAATCCTTTGTCTGAAGTAACACACAAAAGAAGAGTTTCCGCATTAGGTCCAGGTGGCCTTACACGAGAAAGAGCAGGATTTGAAGTTAGAGATGTTCATCCAACTCACTACGGCAGGGTTTGTCCTATAGAGACACCTGAAGGCCCTAATATAGGCTTGATAAATTCTTTAGCTGCGTATGCAAGAACCAACGAGTATGGGTTCTTAGAAAGTCCTTTCAGAAAGGCTGAGAATGGAAAAGTCCTTGATAGTTTCCATTATCTTTCAGCAATAGAGGAAGGAGATTACGTAATAGCACAAGCAAGCGCTTTATTGGATTCTTCCAATAAATTTACAGAAGAACTGGTTCCTGTTAGATATAAAAATGAATTCTCTTTCATGCCTCCTGAACGAGTGGATTATATGGATGTGTCCCCTCAACAAGCTTTCTCAGTTGCTGCTTCCCTAATTCCCTTCTTAGAGCATGACGACGCTAATAGGGCATTAATGGGTTCTAATATGATGAGACAGGCAGTACCTACTTTACAAGCAGAGAAGCCTCTAGTTGGTACAGGTGTTGAAAGATTAGTTGCTAGAGACTCTGGTTCATGTGTTACGGCAGCAAGAGGAGGAACAATAGAAAGTATAGACGCAAGTAGAATTGTGGTAAGAGTTAATGAAAAAGAAATCCAAGCTGGTGATTCTGGAGTTGATATATATAACTTAATCAAATACACACGTTCTAACCAAAATACTTGTATAAATCAGAGACCGATTGTTTCATTGGGAGATAAAATTAATAAGAATGATATCTTGGCTGATGGCCCTTCGATTGATCTAGGAGAATTATCATTAGGTCAGAATGTAAGGATTGCTTTTATGCCTTGGCATGGTTACAACTTTGAAGACTCAATTCTTATTTCAGATAAGCTTGTCAGAGACGATAAATTTACCAGCATTCACATACAAGAATTAACTTGTGTGGCTAGAGATACCAAATTAGGACCTGAAGAAATTTCAGCTGATATACCTAATGTTGGAGATAGCGCCCTTTCAAAGTTAGATGAATTTGGAATTGTACATATTGGAGCCGAGGTTAAGTCAGGTGATATTTTAGTCGGTAAAGTAACTCCAAAAGGTGAAACACAATTAAGCCCAGAAGAAAAACTGCTTAGAGCAATTTTTGGTGAGAAAGCTTCTGATGTAAAGGATAGTTCCTTGAGAGTTTCCTCAGGCGCAGATGGTACTGTTATAGATGTACATGTATTTACGAGGGATGGAATAGAAAAAGACGGCCGAGCAGAATCTATCGAAGAATCACAATTAGCTGAAATTCAAAAAGATATAGATGATGAATTAAAAATTCTTGAACAAGCAGCATTCTCTCGCCTAGAGTCTATTTTAGTTGGAAAAAAAGTAGCATCAGGCAAAGGATTAAAAAAAGGCTCAACAATTAAAATTTCTGATCTAGAAGAAATATCTCAAGATGATTGGTTCAAGGTTAGACTTGAAAATGAAAATGCAAATAAACAAATTGAAAATATTGCTAAGAGCCTAAAAGAGTATAAAGAAGATTTGGACATAGCATTTGGAAAAAGAAAATCCAAAGTCACAGATGGCGATGATTTAGCACCTGGTGTTCTAAAAATAGTTAAAGTTTATTTGGCTATCAAGAGAAGAATTCAGCCAGGAGATAAGCTCGCTGGAAGACACGGAAATAAAGGTGTTATTTCTGTAATTATGCCTGAGGAAGATATGCCTTTTGATGAAAATGGACAGCCAGTAGATATTGTTCTCAATCCACTAGGAGTCCCATCTAGAATGAATGTAGGTCAAGTTTTAGAAACTCACTTGGGATGGGCCGCAAAAGAATTAGGAACCAAGATTGGAGAGATGATCGACTCTGAAGTGAAAGCTAATGAGATTAGAGGACTTCTTTCAGAGATTTATGAAAAAGATGGGTCTCAAGATCTTAGCTCATTAAAAGATAAGGAAATATTAGATTTAGCAGAAAATCTCAGAGAGGGCGTGCCAATGGCCACTCCAGTATTTGATGGGGCTAAAGAATCAGAAGTAAAATCTATGCTTGAGCTCGCCGGCTTACCTTCTAGCGGACAAACACAACTTTATGACGGAAGAACTGGTGAGAAGTTTGATAGAAAAACTACTGTAGGTTACATGTATATCCTTAAATTAAATCATTTAATTGAAGACAAAATGCACGCACGATCTACAGGTAGTTACAGTCTTGTTACTCAGCAACCTCTTGGAGGAAAGGCTCAGTTTGGTGGGCAGAGGTTCGGTGAAATGGAAGTTTGGGCTCTCGAGGCTTACGGAGCTGCTCACACGCTACAAGAAATGCTAACTGTTAAATCAGACGATGTTGCGGGTAGAACTAAAGTCTACAAGAATTTAGTTGACGGAAATTTTGAAATGGAAACAGGTGTTCCTGAATCATTTAATGTTCTTACTAAAGAGATTAGATCTTTAGGAATTGATATTGATTTAGAACAGATTGACTAGGAGAATAACTTGAAAGATTTAGTAGATTTATTAAAAACACAAGGCCACGGAGTTGAATACAATTCAATCAGAGCTGGCTTGGCTTCACCTCAGCAAATCAGGTCTTGGTCTTACGGAGAAGTTAAAAAACCAGAAACCATTAATTATAGAACCTTTAAGCCTGAGAGGGATGGTCTATTCTGCGCCAAAATTTTTGGACCTATCAAAGATTACGAATGCATATGCGGTAAGTATAAAAGAATGAAGCACAGAGGAGTTGTGTGCGAGAAATGTGGTGTCGAGGTCACACTTTCAAAGGTAAGAAGAGAAAGAATGGGTCATATAGAATTGGCCGCGCCGGTAGCTCACATATGGTTTTTAAAGTCATTACCTTCAAGGCTTGCTTTGGCATTAGATTTAACATTAAAAGACTTAGAGAGAGTTTTATACTTTGAATCATTCATAGTAACTGAACCAGGAATGACAGATTTAGAAGTAGGACAGCTTCTTACAGATGAAGAATACTATGAAGCTTTAGAGACTTGGGGTGATGAGTTTGAAGCAGGAATGGGCGCGGAATCTATCCAAACTTTATTGAAAGAATTGGATCTAGAGGCTTCTATCAATGATATCCAAGAGGAAATGCCTTTAACTAAGTCAGAAGCAAAGCTTAAGAAGTATGCAAAGAGATTAAAATTACTTAAATCATTCAATGAATCAGGTAATAGACCAGAGTGGATGATTTTAGAAGTTCTCCCCATATTGCCACCTGATTTGAGACCCCTAGTGCCTTTAGAAGGAGGAAGATTTGCTACATCAGACTTAAATGATTTATACAGAAGAGTAATAAATAGAAATAATCGATTGAAGCGACTTCTAGATCTAAACGCTCCAGATATCATTACAAGAAATGAAAAAAGAATGTTGCAGGAGTCAGTCGACGCACTATTGGATAATGGAAGAAGAGGAAGAGCTGTAACTGGTTCTAATAAGAGACCTTTAAAATCTCTTGCAGATATGATCAAAGGTAAACAAGGACGGTTCAGACAAAACCTTCTTGGCAAGAGAGTGGATTATTCAGGGCGTTCAGTCATAGTAGTAGGTCCTACCCTTAAATTACATCAATGTGGGTTGCCTAAGAAAATGGCTCTTGAGCTTTTCAAGCCATTTGTGTTTGGGAAACTTCAGCAATTAGAATTAGCTAATACAATTAAACTTGCCAAACGTATGGTGGATAGAGAGGAACCTGAAGTTTGGGATATTTTAGACGAAGTTATAAGAGAACATCCCGTCATGCTAAATCGTGCACCAACTTTGCATAGATTAGGTATTCAAGCTTTTGAACCAGTTCTAGTAGAAGGTAAGGCCATTCAACTTCACCCATTAGTTTGTAAGGCATACAACGCAGACTTTGATGGAGATCAAATGGCTGTTCATGTACCTTTAACATTAGAGGCACAGCTTGAGTGTAGAGCTTTGATGATGGCTACAAATAATATACTCTCACCGTCGAATGGTAAGCCCATCATCGATCCTTCACAAGATGTAGTTCTAGGTCTCTATTACATGTCCAGAGAAAAGATCAATGATCTGGGCGAGGGAAGGGTCATGTCTTCACCGGATGAGGTAAATAGAGCTTATTATTCTGGAACCGTTGGTCTTCAAGCTAAGATCAAGGTTAGATTAAAACCTAATAAACTAGATGATGAACCTTCTCAGATAGTAGAAACAACTACTGGAAGAACTCTTCTCTACGAACTTCTACCTGAGGGAATGTCCTTTGATCTTGTAAACAAAACATTGGATAGCAAGCAAATTTCTTCATTAATCGATTTTGTGTATAGAAAAGCTGGTTTAAAAAGTACAGTTATTTTCGCTGATAGACTGATGTACATGGGCTATGAATTTTCAACTAAATCAGGCTCTTCTATTGGAATAGATGATTTCGTTATTCCTGACGACAAACAAAAAATAGTTAGTGAGGCCGAACAGGAAGTTAAAGATATTGAGTCGCAGTTTGCTTCAGGACTTGTCACAAAAGGCGAAAAATATAATAAAGCAATAGATATATGGACAAGAGCAAATGAAATGATTGCTAAGTCTATGATGGACAATATTTCTCAAGAGGAAGTTCAAGATTCAGAGGGTGAGAAAATTCTTTCTGATTCATTTAACTCAGTCTTTATGTATGCAGACTCTGGTTCTAGAGGTTCACCAGCTCAAATAAGACAATTAGCTGGAATGAGAGGTTTACTTGCTAAACCTGATGGATCGATAATTGAGACGCCTGTGACCTCTAACTTCAGGGAAGGTCTGACTGCTCAAGAATATTTTATTTCAACTCATGGTGCTAGAAAAGGTCTTGCTGATACAGCTCTCAAAACAGCTAACTCTGGATATTTAACCAGACGTTTAGTTGATGTAGCTCAAGATATGGTTGTTAGTGAAGAAGACTGTGGAACTGAGAATGGTATATTAATGAGACCTATAATCGACGGAGGTCAAGTTCTTGTGCCTCTTGGGGACAGAGTACTTGGAAGAACTGTTGCTATCGATGTGATGTCACAAGATGGTAAAGATGTTCTTTTAAAGAAAGGAACTTTAATTGATGAAGATATCGTCGATAGCTTGGATGAAAAAAATATCTACGAAATTAAAGTAAGGTCTGCTATTCACTGCGAAACAATTCATGGTATATGTGCAAAATGTTACGGACGAGATCTTGGAAGAGGTCATAAAGTTGATATTGGCGAGTCAGTCGGAATCGTTGCAGCGCAATCAATTGGAGAGCCAGGCACTCAGCTTACTATGAGGACATTTCATATAGGAGGAGCAGCCTCCGGGACTTCAGCTGAAGACAATATTGAAACTAATTTTCCTGGAAAAGTTGTCTACAACACTAGAACTGTCAAGAAGAAGGACGGTACTTTTATTACTTTAGCTCAGTCTTCCCAAATAAATGTTATTGATGATAAAGGCATGGTAGTGGAAAGTCATAAAGTCCCCTACGGTACAATATTAAATTATTCTTCTGACAGCAAAGTCGAGGCTGGCGATGTGCTAGCTAAATGGGATCCGCTTACAAGACCTGTTGTTGCAGAAATCGCTGGCAAGGCAAAATTTGTCGATATAGAAGATGGAATTACTGCAAGAGTAAAACAAGACGATGTAACTGGATTGAGTAATATTGAAATTATAGATGTTACAGAAAGACCTAAAGGAGAAGCCCAGGATAAACGTCCTGCAATACACATAGTTGATGGTAGAGGTAGAGAAAAGACTCTCCCAGATTCTGAAGCTCCTGCTGTTTATACTTTACCTGGCAATGCATTTTTACAACTTACAGATGGTCAAGATATTGAAGTTGGTGGAGTTATAGCAAGAATATCTCAGGCATCCACTAAAACAAAAGACATCACAGGTGGTCTTCCTAGAGTTGCAGATCTATTTGAAGCTAGAAAGCCAAAAGAACAGGCAATTTTAGCCCAAGAGTCTGGAATCGTATCTTGGGGTAAACCAACCAAAGGTAAAGAGAGATTAATCATTACTGATGAAGATGGAAACGAAAACGCCACTCTTATACCTAAAACGAGGCATATAAATGTCTTTGAAGGTGAAAGAGTTGAAAAAGGAGATATAGTTTCTGACGGAGCAATGAGCCCACACGATATTCTAGCCTTAAGAGGGCTTGAAGAGCTCACAGAATACATTGTAGATGGTATTCAAGAAGTTTACAGACTACAAGGGGTCAGTATCAACGATAAACATATAGAGGTGATATTAAATCAAATGCTCAGAAAAGTTGTGATAACAGATCCTGGTGATTCTGAATTAATCCTTGGTGAACAAGCAGAATTTTCCAAAGTAAGAGAGATTAACTTATCGCTAAGAGAAGCAAAAAAAGCTGAAATAAAATTTGATAGAATTCTTCTTGGAATTACAAAAGCTTCACTTGCTACTGAATCATTTATTTCAGCTGCATCTTTCCAAGAAACTACAAGAGTACTTACAGAAGCAGCCACTACAGGAAGAGTTGATCATTTAAGAGGTCTAAAAGAGAACGTTGTTGTAGGAAGGTTAATTCCTGCTGGTTCCGGTCTAGCAAAGCTGAACTCTGAAGTTGAAAATATTGAAGAAGAATTCGAGATAGATCTTGAAAAAGCTCTAAGCGACGCTCTCAATGAAGCTGACTAATACGTTGACGTGGAACATGCCTCTCTTTACAATTCGCGACCTTTAGAAAAATAATTATGGCAACAGTCAATCAATTAGTAAGAAAACCCCGTAAGAGAAAAGTCTCTAAAACAGATGTGCCTGCATTGAAAGGTTCTCCTCAAAGGAGAGGAGTCTGCACTAGGGTTTATACAACAACTCCAAAAAAACCTAACTCTGCTTTGAGAAAGGTTTGCAAGGTAAGACTTACTTCAGGTTTTGAAGTTATATCTTACATAGGTGGTGAAGGGCATAACCTTCAGGAACACTCTGTAGTGCTTATTAGAGGAGGGAGAGTCAAAGATCTTCCAGGAGTGAGATATCACACGGTTAGAGGGACTTTAGATACTGCTGGTGTGGATGACAGAAAACAACGTCGTTCAAAGTATGGCGCAAAAAAACCTAAGTAAATATGTCTAGAAGAAAAGCAGCACCCAAAAGAAAAATTTTACCTGATCCTAAGTTTGGTAATTTAAAAGTTGCCAAATTTATGAATCAAATCATGACGGACGGAAAAAAGTCTGTTGCTGAAAAAATCATCTATGGAGCCTTTGATGAGATATCAAAGAAATCAGATAAAGAACCAATAGAAGTTTTTGAAAAAGCTCTTGAAGAAGTAGGTCCTATGGTCGAAGTTAAAGCAAGAAGAGTTGGTGGTGCTACTTATCAAATACCCATGGAAGTAAGGCCTGCAAGAAGAAGTGCACTAGCTATGCGTTGGATCGCAACCTATGCCAGATCAAGGTCTGAAAAAAATATGACTTTAAGATTAGCCAATGAACTACTAGATGCCTGCGAGGGTCGTGGTGAGGCAGTCAAAAAGAAAGAAGATACTCACAGAATGGCTGAAGCAAACAGAGCATTCTCACACTTTAGATTTTAATTACTACTTAAAAAAATTATGGCCAGAACTACTCCGTTAGAACTGTATAGAAATATTGGCATTTGCGCGCACGTTGACGCAGGAAAAACTACTACAACTGAAAGAGTTCTCTTTTATACAGGTATATCACACAAAATAGGTGAAGTTCATGATGGTGCTGCTGTGATGGATTGGATGGAACAAGAGCAAGAAAGAGGAATTACAATTACTTCAGCGGCAACAACTTGCTTTTGGGAAGGTACAGCCAAGCAGTTCAAGCAACACAGGTTCAATATAATTGATACTCCTGGTCACGTTGACTTCACTATTGAAGTTGAACGATCGTTAAGAGTTTTAGATGGAGCTGTTGTAGTTTTCTGCGGTAGTTCTGGTGTTGAGCCACAATCAGAAACTGTGTGGAGACAGGCCAATAGATATGAGGTTCCCCGAATAGCCTTTATAAACAAGATGGACCGTGCAGGTGCCGATTTCCTAAAAGTTATAGATCAAATGAAGAAACGTTTAGGAGCAAATGCCGTACCAATTCAACTTGCAATAGGGGCTGAAGACGAATTCAAGGGCGTCGTTGATCTTGTAAAAATGAAAGCCATCTATTGGAATGGTGATGATATGGGGACGACCTTCACAGAAGAAGATATACCAGAAGATCTAGTTTCTCTCTCAGAAGAGTGGAGAGAAACAATGATTGAATCGGCTGCTGAAGCCAATGAAGATCTTATGGACAAGTATCTTGAAGAAGGAGAACTATCTCAAGATGATATAAAGGAGGGACTTAGGATTCGAACATTAGCTAATGAAATTGTCCCTTGTCTTTGCGGTTCTGCTTTTAAGAATAAGGGCGTTCAAACAATGCTAGATGCTGTTGTTGACTTCCTTCCCGCCCCTAATGAAGTCAAGGCGGTTTCTGGAATTTTAGAAAGCGAAGAAGAAGGAAGTAGAGAGGCAGATGACGAAGCTCCGTTTGCAGGTATTGCATTTAAGATTGCTACTGATCCTTTCGTAGGATCTTTAACCTTTGTTAGGGTTTACTCTGGAGTCCTCAATACAGGAGATTCAGTCTTCTTGCCTATTAAAGGCAAGAAAGAAAGAATTGGTCGAATGCTACAGATGCACTCAAATAAAAGAGATGAGATATCCGAAGCTAGGGCGGGAGATATATGTGCTGTGATTGGTTTAAAAGAAGCAATAACTGGTGAAACTCTTTGCGATGAAAAGAATAAAATAACCTTAGAATCCATGAATTTTCCTGAACCGGTAATTTCTGTTGCAGTTGAGCCGAAGACTAAGGAAGATCAAGAAAAAATGGGAATAGCTTTAGGCAGGTTAGCGCAGGAGGATCCCTCCTTTAGGTTGAGGACAGATGAAGAGTCAGGTCAAACAATAATATCCGGAATGGGAGAGCTTCATTTGGATGTTTTGGTTGATCGCATGAGAAGAGAATTCAATGTTGAGGCAAATATGGGAAAACCTCAAGTTGCCTATCGCGAAACAATCAAAAAGCAAGTCGAGCAAGAGTCGAAATTCGTCAGGCAGTCTGGAGGTAGAGGTCAATATGGACATGTATATCTCAGGATAGAACCTTTGATACCCGATGAAGATTCTGATGAAAGTTATGAATTTGTGAATGAAATAGTTGGTGGAGCAATACCTAGGGAATTTATTCCAGCTGTTGATAAAGGTTGCAAGGAACAAATGGAAGCTGGTGTTATAGCAGGGTATCCACTTGTAAACGTAAAAATATCTCTATTTGACGGTTCTTTTCATGATGTAGATTCAAGTGAAGTTGCATTTAAAGTCGCAGGTTCTATGGCTTTGAAGGAAGGAGCTCAAAAGGCTGATCCTGTTATTCTTGAACCCATTATGAGTATCGAAGTTGTCACACCAGAAGAATATATGGGCGATATAGTTGGAGATTTAAGCCGCAGAAGAGGAGTAATTCATGGAATGGAAGACGGACCTTCCGGAAAAATCGTTTCTGGTGATGTTCCTCTTGCAGAAATGTTTGGTTATGCAACAGACATAAGATCGGCCTCTCAAGGAAGAGCAACATTTACCATGGAGCCCTTGAAGTACTCTGAAGTGCCCTCAAATGTAGCAGAGGCAATAATTAGCAAAAACGACTAGCTTTATAACTCAAAAACGAGAAAACCCTTTTCAATAAAGGTTTTTTACACTTTTTTGTTGACACAAAGGGGCCACAAAACTAGAATTCACGCTCGTTTTGTTGGAGGGGCTTTAACACCAGAAAATTCTGGGATTAAAGCGAATTAATTTAATAAACCAACCTACACTGTAGGGGGGTTTTTTTACGCTCTGGATATTAGAGTTTGGAAATAAAAATATGCAAAATCAAAGCATTAGAATAAGGCTAAAAGCTTTCGATCATAAGCTTATTGACCGTTCTGCTAAAGAGATAGTGGAAACGGTAAAACGCACTGGAGCAAAGGTAAAAGGTCCCATACCAATGCCGGTAAAGAAACATAAGACTACCATCCTAATATCCCCTCACAAAGACAAAGACGCCAGAGATCAGTACGAAATAAGAACACACAAAAGAACCCTAGATATCCTAGAACCTTCAGAAAAAACACTAGATGCTTTAACAAAATTAGAGCTATCCGCTGGAGTAGTTGTGCAAATTAGTCTAGACGAGAATAAGTAAAATGAGTATTGGATTAGTGGGAAAAAAACAAGGTATGACAAGGCTTTTTACACCTGAAGGCGAAGCTTTTGCTGTGAGTGTAGTAAGTGTCAATCCAAATATCATTACTCAAATAAAATCTGAAGAAGTTGATGGTTACTCATCTATTCAAGTTACAACAGGCCAAAAGAAAGACAAGCATGTCTCTAAACCTCTATCAGGTCATTACAAAAAGGGATCAGTAAATCCTGGGGACGGACTTTGGGAATTTAGAGTAAATGTTGAAGATCTCGAGGATTTAAACATTGGAAGTCAGTTAAATATTGATATGTTCGAAGAGGGTCAAAAGATTGATGTTCAGGGCAAGTCTAAAGGTAAAGGTTTTGCTGGAACCGTCAAAAGATGGAATTTCAAAATGCAAGATGCTACTCATGGAAATTCAATTTCTCATAGGGCACCTGGCTCAATAGGACAGTGCCAAACCCCAGGCAAAGTATGGAAAGGAAAAAAAATGTCCGGCCACATGGGAGATGAAAAAAAGACAATACAAAATTTGAAAATTGCTTCTGTTGATGTGGAGAACAATTTGTTACTCATCAAAGGAGCTATACCAGGTCCCACAGGTTCTAATGTGATCCTTAAACCTGCAGTTAAATAATATGGAACTAGAAGTACTAAATCAGAATGGTTCCGGAGACTCTAAAGTTTCTCTGGCTGATAGTGTATTCAATCAAGAATTTAATCAAGATCTTGTTCATCAACTAGTCAATACTTATATCCATAATAGTCACCAAAAAACTAAAGGACAAAAGAATAGATCGGCAGTCAGAGGAGGAGGTAAGAAGCCCTGGAAGCAAAAGGGAACTGGAAGGGCAAGAGCCGGAACAATAAGATCTCCAATTTGGAGGGGTGGTGGTATGACATTTGCCCACACCTTTAGTGATATCAAACCTAAAAAGATCAATAAAAAAATGTATAGGTCTGCAATGAGATCTATTTGGTCTAAGCTTGCCGAAGAGAACAGACTTATAGCGGTTAATGACCTAAAAATAGATGAGCCGGCAAAATCCTCTCAAGTTAAAACTATACTTGCTGATTTAGGTCTGACCACAGCCCTAATTGTTCTATCCAGTAGTAATGATAATTTGAATAAAGCTTCAAAAAATTTAACTCAATGCAAAGTTCAAACTATCACTTCAATAGATCCATCAGCTCTGATTCAAGCCGAGAAGGTGGTTGTAACATCAGCAACATTGGAAAAGTTAACAGAGGTGCTTTCATAATGAAAACTGAACTTTACTCAGTCATTAAGTCACCTTACTTAACAGAAAAGGTTTCCTTATTAATGGGTGAATCAAATCAATATGCTTTTAAAGTTGATATAAATGCAACCAAACTACAAGTAAAAAAGGCTGTTGAAGGTTACTTTTCTGTCAATGTTGAAGATGTGAATATTGTTAAAGTTAAAGGAAAAACCAAAAGGTCTAGATACAGAATTAGAAAGAAATCCGACTGGAAAAAAGCTTACGTCAGATTAGCTGACGGACAATCTATAGAGGTTACTTCAGAATAATGGCTACTCAAATTAAAAAGTCTAAACCTACTTCACCTGGAAGAAGATTTAGATCATGGGTTTCAAGAGATGACCTCCATAAAGGTGATCCTTATGCTCCTCTTCTAGAAAAGAAAAAACAAAAATCTGGCCGAAATAATCAAGGTCGAATAACTACAAGACACCGTGGGGGTGGGCATAAAAAACATTATAGAATTATTGATTTCAAGAGATTAAAAGATGGTGTACCGGCCAAAGTAGAAACAATTGAATACGATCCCAATAGATCTGCAAACATTGCGTTACTACTATACGCAGACGGAGAAAGAACTTACATAATCTCTCCTGATGGATTAAAAGTTGGTGACACGCTCCTATCCGGGAAAGATTCCCCTATTTCCTTAGGAAATTGTATGTCTCTTAAAGATATGCCTCTTGGTACTGTAGTTCATGGCATTGAGTTATTTCCTGGAAAAGGTGCACAGATGGCAAGAAGTGCCGGCACATCTGCACAGATATTAGCTATAGAAGGAAGATATGTAACTTTAAGGCTCAGAAGCGGTGAAGTTAGAAGAGTTTTATCTGAATGTAGGGCCACTATAGGTAGTGTATCTAACTCTGAACATTCACTTCGTTCAGTAGGCAAAGCAGGCGCAAAAAGATGGTTAGGGATTCGTCCTACAGTTAGAGGTGTCGCTATGAACCCGGTTGATCATCCACATGGTGGTGGAGAAGGTAAGACTTCGGGAGGAAGACATCCAGTTACTCCATGGGGTGTACCTACAAAGGGATACAAAACACGTAAGAAAAATAAATCAAGCAATCGAATGATTGTAAGAAGAAGAAACTAGAATTATGCCAAGATCACTGAAGAAAGGACCATTTGTTGATTTACATCTACTTAAAAAAGTAGACCGAGCTGTGGCAACTAATGACAAAAAGCCCATTAAAACTTGGTCTCGAAGATCAATGATAACTCCTGATATGGTTGGCCTAAATATTGCTGTGCATAATGGCAGACAACATGTTCCTATCTTCATACAAGAGGACATGGTTGGCCATAAACTCGGTGAATTTGTCTTAACAAGAACATTTAAAATGCACTCTGGAGATAGAAAGTAATCATGAGCCAAGCATCAGCCAAACTAAGAAGCGCAAGAGTCTCTAGCCAGAAAGCTAGACTGGTAGCCAATCAAATTAGAGGAAAACATATTGAGGAGGCTCTTGGTATTCTCTCGTTTGCTCCTCAAAAATCAGCTCATATTATTAAAAAAATTCTTGAATCTGCAATCGCTAATGCAGAGCATAACCAAGGACTGGATATTGACTCATTGTTTGTTTCCACCATAGCTGTAGATGAGAGCTTTACCATGAAAAGGGTAAGAGCCAGGGCAAGAGGACGTGCTGATAGATTTTTTAAAAGAAGCTGCAACATAGCACTTACATTAGAGGAAAAAGGTAAATAATGGGACAGAAGGTACATCCAATAGGTTTTCGGTTAGGAATAACAACTCAGCATACTTCTAATTGGTATGCAGAGAAATCTCAATATACTCAAAATCTACTTAAAGATATTGAAGTAAGAGAGCATCTAACTAAAAAACTTTCTCATGCCTCCGTGAGCAGAATAGATATTGAGAGAACAGCTGATAATGCAAGAGTTCTTATACATACTGCGAGACCAGGCATAGTGATAGGAAAAAAAGGCGAAGATATAGATAAAATGAGAGAAGACATAACTAACAGGATGGGCATTCCTGTAACTCTCAGTATTCAAGAAATCAGGAAACCAGATCTTGATGCTAAACTTTTGGCTGAAAGTGTTGCACAGCAACTTGAAAGACGAGTAATGTTTAGAAGGGCAATGAAAAGAGCAGTCCAAAATGCAATGAGACAAGGAGCAGAAGGTGTCAAAATAAGAGTTGCAGGAAGACTTGGTGGCGCTGAAATAGCTAGGGCAGAGATACAAAAAGAAGGAAGAGTACCTCTTCATACATTGAGAGCTGATGTAGATTATGGATTAGCTGAAGCAAATACTACTTATGGTGTTATTGGTGTTAAAGCATGGGTTTTCAGAGGAGAGGTTCTAGATACCTCTAATAAAGATTCTGACTAAAAGGTAATATTAATGTTTCAACCTAAAAGAACAAAATATAGAAAACAGCAAAAGGGTAGAAATACAGGGAATGCTCAGAGAGGTGCTACCCTTAGCTTCGGAACCTTTGGATTAAAAGCAACTGAAAGAGGACAGTTAACCTCTAGACAGATAGAGGCTGCCAGAAGAGCAATGACTCGTCATGTTAAAAGAGGTGCAAAAATTTGGATAAGAGTTTTTCCTGATAAGCCTATAACCAAAAAACCTCTAGAAGTTAGACAAGGTAAAGGCAAAGGAAATGTTGAGTACTGGGTGTGTCCTATAAAACCAGGAAAAATTTTATATGAAATGGAAGGTGTAGATGAAGAGCTTGCTAAAGAAGCATTTGCATTAGCCTCTGCAAAAATGCCAATTTCAACAACTTTTATCAGGAGAGTCTAATGGCAAAGGAGAGCTTATTAGATAGATTAAGAAGTAAACCAAGTGATGTGCTTGATGAAGAAGGAAAGCTTAGAAAAGAATTATTAGAGCTTAAAATTAAACATGCATCAGGACAACTCAAAGAAACTCATAAAATTAGAGAGATAAGAAGATCAATTGCTCAACTTAAGACTCTAAATAAAGAACAAGAAGCACAAGAAAATAATGGCGGATAAAAGAACAAGAACAGAAACAGGTAGAGTGATAAGCTCCTCTAGAGACAAGAGCATAACTGTACTTGTTGAAAGAAAGGTCAGGCACCCCCTATATAAAAAGATTATGCGCAGATCTTCAAAGTTGCAGGCACACGATCAAGACAATATCTGCAATACTGGCGACCTTGTCACTATTCAAGAGTGTAGGCCAATATCCAAGACAAAATCTTGGAATTTATTGAAAGTAGAAGAGAAATCACAAGAGATATAATTTAAAAATGATACAAGAGCAAAGCTATTTAGAAGTCGCGGATAACAGTGGTGCCAGGAAGCTCATGTGTATAAGAGTTCTTGGCGGATCAAAGAAGAAATTTGCTAAAGTTGGTGATGTTATAAAAGTTACTATCAAAGAAGCAATACCTACTGGAAGAGTGAAAAAAGGTGAAGTTGTAGATGCCGTAATCGTAAGAACTAAAAATAAACTTCGTAGATCAGATGGATCCGCAATTAGGTTTGATGATAATGCAGCAGTATTAATTAATGCCCAAAAACAACCAATAGGAACTAGGGTCTTTGGACCTGTATCTAGGGAACTACGCAGTGAAGAATTCATGAGAATAGTTTCATTAGCTCCTGAGGTTTTATAGTTATGAATAAGATAAAGACAGGTGATCAAGTTATTGTCATAGCTGGCAAGGACAAAGGTAAACAGGGCTCGGTGACAAAGATACTCACTAACGGAAGATGCTTTGTTTCTGGTGTCCAAATGGTTAAAAGACATACTAAGCCAAATCCCAATGCAGGCATTGCCGGTGGTGTTATTGAAAAGGAATCTTCAATAGATATGTCAAATATATCTATTTTCAATCCGTCAACAAAAAAAGCTGACAAGGTACTTATCCAATCTCAAGAAGATGGTTCAAAAAAAAGAGTTTATAAATCTTCAGGTAAGGAGATATAACCATGATGCCATTAAAAGAACATTATAAAACCAATGTGGTTTCTGAACTCAAAGGTAAATTAGGGCTTGAATCAATAATGGCTGTGCCAAAAGTTACAAAAGTAACGCTCAATATGGGTGTCGGTGAGGCTATGAATGACAAAAAACTTTTAGAACGGGCAGTTGAAGACATGACCCTAATCGCTGGTCAGAAACCATTAGTTACGAAAGCTAGAAAATCTGTAGCTAATTTCAAAATTAGAGATGGGATGCCTATCGGTTGCAAGGTCACTTTAAGGGGTGACAGAATGTATGAATTTTTGGACAGGCTGATTGGAATCGCAATTCCTAGAGAAAGAGATTTCAGAGGTCTGGAAACAAAATCTTTCGATGGAAGAGGAAATTATTCTATGGGAATCAAAGAACACATTATTTTCCCGGAGATAGATTATGACAAAGTAGACAAAATTAGAGGAATGGATATATGCATATCCACTTCAGCAGTAGATGATGAGTCGGGTGAGGCTCTTCTTAGAGCAATGAAGTTCCCTTTTAAAAGTTAAAGGATAAGTTATGGCTAAAGCATCAATGAAAGCAAGAGAAGAAAGAAGAAGAAAAACAGTTCTTAGGTATGCTGCAAAAAGAGCAGAGTTGAAAGAAATTATTCGTAGCCCAAAGTTTTCTCAAGAAGAGAAAGATGTAGCGCAGATAAAACTCCAAAAACTGCCCAGGGACGCAAGCCCTGTAAGAATGCAAAGAAGATGTGCTATTACAGGGAGACCACATGCTGTGTATAGAAAGTTTGGCCTTGCACGTAATAAATTAAGAGAACTGGCTATGAAAGGAGATATTCCAGGATTAGTTAAATCAAGTTGGTAAAAAGATGAGTATACAAGATCCAATCGCGAACCTATTCTCAAGCATAAATAATGCACAAGCTAGGAATAAAGAGTTTGTGAAAGTCCCATCCTCTTCTAAGAAGATTGCACTTTTATCAATGCTTAAACAAGAAGGATATATCCATTCTTACTCTACTTCTGAAGGTTCTAAACCAGAAATAGAGATTAAACTTAAATATTTTGAAGGCGCTCCTGTTATAAAGCAGCTGAAAAGGATAAGTAAACCAGGATTAAGACAATATTCCAATTACAAAGATCTACCTGAGATAAATGGCGGTCTCGGAATAGCAATTGTTTCAACAAATAAAGGACTAATGACCGATCAACAAGCTCGAGAAGAAAAGGTTGGTGGGGAACTAATTTGTTCAGTTTTTTAAAAATTATAAAATTATGGCCAGAACATCCTTAAAAGCTCTAGAAATACCTGAAGGAGTTACTCTTGAAAATAATCAAGGTGTAATTACTTTTACAGGAAAATTAGGAAATTTATCTTTAGAAATTCATGAAGATGTGGATATTAATAAAGATGAAGGCAGTATTAGTTTTAGTCCAAATAAGGAGACAAAAGAATCTCTTGCTATTACTGGAACCATGAGGGCCTTAACTGCTAACTGTATGGAAGGAGTGGATACAGGGTTTGAAAAAAAATTAGAAATAAATGGAGTAGGTTACAGAGCGGCTCTTGAAGGCAATTCTATAAATTTGAGCTTGGGTTTCTCTCATCCAATAAAACATGACTTGCCGGAAGGAGTGACAGCAGAACTCCCAAGTAATACAGAAATTATTCTCAAATCTATGGATAAGCAACTTGTTGGACAGGTCGCTGCAGAGATTAGAGATTATAGACCACCAGAACCATACAAAGGTAAAGGTGTTAAGTATTCCGATGAAAGAATAATAAGAAAAGAATCTAAGAAAGCATAATAAAAGATGGCTATAAAGAATATAAAAAGGCTCAAAAGAGCTAAAAAGAGTAGATCTAAAATTGAACTCTCTGAGAATAATAGGCTAACTATTTTTAGATCTAACACGCATATTTATGCTCAAATCTTTAACTTTGATGGATCAAAGGTAATTGTCAGCGCTTCTACAACTGAAGCTTCTTTAAAAGCCGGAAACAATGGGAAAATAGAAGCTGCTACTAAAGTAGGTAAATTAATCGCAGAAAGGGCATTAGAAAAAGGTGTTAACAAAGTAGCTTTTGATAGATCAGGTTATAAATATCATGGTCGTGTTAAAGCTCTAGCTGAATCGGCTCGCGAAGCTGGTCTCTCATTTTAGGAAAGAATATGGAAAATACTGCTGTAACAGAAAATCTTGGTTCAGAAGTTTTAGAAGAAAAATTAGTCCAAGTCAATAGAGTGGCTAAGGTTGTCAAAGGAGGCCGAATTTTTGGATTTACTGCAGTAACGGTTGTTGGTGATGGAAATGGAAAAATTGGTTTTGGGAGAGGAAAGGCAAGAGAAGTACCTATAGCTATTCAGAAAGCCTTAGATCATGCTAGAAGAAACATGGTCAGTATTGAGTTGAAAGGTGACACTATCCAGTATCCAATAAAAACTAAATTCGGCGCCTCCGTTGTTTATATGAAGCCTGCTGCTCCTGGGACAGGAATTATAGCTGGTGGTGCAATGAGAGCTGTTCTTGAATTAGCAGGTGTAAAAGATGTCTTGGCAAAGTGTTATGGCTCTACTACTCCCGTTAATGTTGTAAGAGCAACGCTTAAGGCTTTAAGGGAGATGGAATCTCCTGCAAGAGTTGCAAAAAGATTAGGTAGAGGTTAGAAATGGTTGATAAAGATATAACAGTTAAACTTAAAAAGAGCCTTATAGGGTCTAAAGATTATCAGAAACAATCTGTCAGAGGGTTAGGTTTGTCTAAGTTAGGGCAAGTTGTGTCTGTCCAAGATACTCCTGAAAACAGAGGAATGATCAATAAAGCTATTCATTTACTAGAAGTTAATTAAAGGTAGAGAAATGAAACTCAATGAATTAAAACCAAATCCGAAAAGAGTAAAGGATAGAAAACGTATTGGTAGAGGTCTCGGAAGTGGTTTCGGTAAAACAAGTGGCAAGGGTCACAAGGGACTTAAATCTCGTTCAGGTGGAAGAGTGAGAATTGGCTTTGAAGGTGGTCAAATGCCGCTTCAAAAAAGGGTTCCTAAGTTTGGTTTTACATCTAGAAAGAATAGAAATACCGAGCAACTTCGTTTAAGTACTCTAGTTTCTTCTGGCATATTGGAAGTAAGTATAGAAACCTTAATCGAGGCAGACTTAATAAGAAATTCAACCAAAAAAGTAAAAGTATTTATGGACACCGATTCGTCCACAAAAATGAATCTTAAGGGTATACATACTACAGCTTCAGTTAAGAAATTAATTGAAGAAGCAGGAGGCTCTGTAGAGGTTTAATATGTCAGTCAATCCTTCAGCTATAGGACAAAATAAAGGTCTTTCCGAGTTGTGGAAAAGACTTCGTTTTGTTTTTATGGCTGTAATCATTTATAGAATAGGAACACATATTCCTATCCCAGGTATAGATCCTGATAAGTTAGCTAACATCTTCCAGCAAAATCAAGGAACTCTATTAGATCTATTCAATATGTTCTCAGGAGGCGCTTTAGAAAGAATGAGCATCATGGCATTAAATATAATGCCTTATATTACTGCTTCAATAATCATGAGTTTACTTGAAGGTACTACACCTTCATTGAAAAAAAGATTCAGAGAAGAAGGTGAAGAGGGAAGAAGATTAAGAACATCTTATGTCAGATATGGAACTGTTTTCTTGGCACTAATACAAGCAAGTGGTTTGGCGCTAGGTTTACAGAATCAAGGGCTCGCATTAGAGCCAGGCTTGATGTTCCAAATCATCGCAGTAACTTCTTTAGTTTCAGGAACTGTTTTTTTAATGTGGCTTGGTGAACTAGTAACTGAAAAAGGAATAGGTAATGGAATTTCTATCATAATATTTTCAAGTATTGTTGCAGGTCTCCCAAGAGCGGTAGGACAAGCATTTGAAGGTGCAAGGCAGGGCGATATAAATTTAATCATGCTTCTTTCAATCGCTTTAGTTGCTATTGCGGCTATTGCTTTTATTGTCTGGATAGAAAGAGGACAAAGAAGAATTACTGTCAATTATGCCAAACGACAGCAAGGAAGAAAAATGGTCCAAGGGCAAGCATCTTATTTGCCCATGAAAATTAATCAGGCAGGAGTTATACCTGCTATTTTTGCAAGCAGTTTGCTACTCTTCCCTGCATCTGCCTCTACTTGGTTTGGTCAAGGGGACGGGTTTGAGTGGTTGCAAGAAATTGCATTGGCTTTAGGTCCCGGACAACCTTTGTATGTCATTCTATTTTCAGTTTTGATAGCTTTCTTTTGTTTTTTCTACACTGCTCTTCAGTTTGATCCAAAAGAAATTTCAGAGAACTTAAGGCGCTCTGGAGCTTATATGCCTGGAATAAGACCAGGAGATCAAACAGCTGATTACATTGATGGTGTTATGACTCGACTTACTGTCTGGGGTTCGGGCTACTTAATTTTGGTATGTCTTATGCCTCAGTTCTTAATAGTTTCTGCAAATGTACCTTTTTATTTAGGAGGTACATCACTGCTAATTGCTGTAGTCGTTGTAATGGATTTTATGGCTCAAGTTCAATCACATCTTATGTCGCATCAATATGAATCACTTCTCAAGAAAGCAAATTTAAAAGGATATGGTGGAAATCCCTTAGGTGGTAGGTAAAAAATGAAAGTAAGAGCTTCGGTTAAAAAGATATGCAGAGATTGCAAAATTGTGAAAAGAAAAGGAACACTTTTTGTTATTTGTTCAACAGAACCTAGACATAAACAAAGACAAGGTTAAAGGAGAAAGTAATGGCTCGTGTAGCAGGTGTAAATATTCCAGATAATAAACATGCGGAGATTTCATTAACTTATGTTTATGGAATAGGTAAAACTAGGGCACAAGATATTTGTGGTGCCATAGGTATAGACCCATCCACTAAGATCTCGGATTTATCTGAAGACCAATTAGAGCTTATAAGAGCTGAAGTAGGAAAATTTTTAGTTGAAGGGGATCTAAGAAGAGAAGTAGCAACTAATATTAAAAGATTACAAGATTTAGGTACAAATAGAGGTATCAGACATAGAAGGCATCTTCCTGTAAGAGGTCAAAAAACAAAAAATAATGCAAGGACAAGAAAAGGACCTAAACGTCCAATAAGAAGATAAAAATATGGTAACAAAAAAGACAACTAAAAAAAGAGTAAGTGAAGGTATTGCGCACATCCATGCCTCTTTTAACAATACTCTAATCAGTATTACAGATAAGCAAGGTAATGCAATTGCTCAGTCCAGTTCAGGCGCTCAAGGGTTTAGGGGTTCCAGAAAAAGCACTCCTTTTGCTGCTCAACGAGCTGCGGAAGCAGTAGGAGATAAGGTAAAAATGGTTGGTATCGAGAGCCTGGAAATACAAGTTAGAGGTCCCGGCTCAGGTAGAGAGTCTGCTATACGAGGTTTAAATTCAAAGGGATTTAAGATAACCAAGATAACTGATGTTACTCCCATACCACACAATGGTTGCAGACCACCCAAAAGGAGGCGAGTCTAATGGCAAGATATATAGGACCTAAATGTAAATTATCCAGAAGAGAAGGAAGAGACCTCCTTTTAAAGAGCGGTATAAGATCTCATGATTCAAAATGTAAATCTGAGACCGTACCTGGTCAGCATGGAAGAACTAGACGCCCAAGGATTTCAGACTACGGAGTTCAACTTCGAGAGAAACAGAAAGTTCGAAGGATATACGGTGTAATGGAAAAACAATTCAAGACTTACTATAAGCATGCAGCTAGAATGAAAGGAGTCACAGGTGATAATCTACTACAAATCCTTGAAAGCAGATTGGATAATGTAGTTTATCGTATGGGCTTTGCTTCTACCAGATCTGAGGCAAGACAACTCGTAAGTCACAAAGCAATCTTGGTCAATGATAAAAAGGTGAACATACCTAGTTATATGATTGCACCGGGTGATGTGATTTCACTTACAGAGCGTGCAAAAGGCCAAACTAGAGTCCAACAGGCCATAGAGATTGCCAAAAATAGAGAAGATTGTGATTGGGTAGATGTCAATACATCTAATTATTCTGGGACATATAAAAATATTCCCGAAAGATCTTCACTTGATACCGACATTAATGAAAATTTAATTGTAGAGCTTTATTCAAAATAAAAGAGGAAAAGAAATGACAGATAATTACGATATTATTAAAGATTTTTTAACACCAACTGAAATAGTAGTTGAAGAATCAGGTCCTACAAGATCTAAGATAGTACTTGAACCTCTTGAACAAGGTTTTGGACATACTTTAGGGAATGCTCTTAGAAGAATTATATTATCCTCTATGCCTGGTACGGCTGTATCAGAGGTTAAAATTGATGGTGTGCTTCATGAATATAGCACTATAGAGGGTGTGCAAGAAGATGTGATCGATATCTTATTAAACCTGAAAGAGCTGTCAGTGAGACTAACTGAAGTAGAAGATGCTGAACTTACTATATCAAAGTCCGGAAGTGGAGTCGTAACTGCGGCCGATATAGAGCTTTCAACAGGAGTAGAAGTTATCAATCCAGATCATCATATTGCTACTTTAAATGAAGAAGGCTCTATAAATATGACAATGAAAGTAACAAGAGGCAGAGGCTTTGTACCTGTTAGACCTCTTGACGAAGACGAAGGCCAAGAGACTGGACTTCTAAGATTAGATGCAACTTACTCACCTATCAAAAGAGTGACATACCAAGTAGATAATGCCAGGGTTGAGCAAAGAACTAATCTAGATAGACTTACAGTAGATATTGATACAGATGGAACTTTAGAAGCTGAAGAGATTTTAAGAATATCGGCAACCATTCTTCAACATCAACTATCCGCTTTTGCTGAACTTGGAAGATTAGAAGAGGTTATTGAAGAAAAAGAGGAAGCAAAGATAGATCCAATCATGTTAAGACCTGTAGACGAACTAGAACTCACAGTTAGGTCCGCAAATTGCTTAAAAGCTGAGAATATACATTACATAGGTGATTTAGTTACCAGAATGGAATCTGATCTTTTGAGAACTCCAAACTTAGGAAAGAAATCCTTAAATGAAATTAAAGAAGTTCTCTTGTCCAGAGGTCTTTCGTTAGGTTTAATTCTAGACAACTGGCCACCAGAAAATAATTAAAAGAAAAAATGAGACATAGGAAAACTGGAAGAAAGCTAAATAGAAATAGCGCTCAAAGAGCTTCCCTAAAGAAAGGGTTGGCCATTTCTATTATCGAGCACGAGTCTGTTAAGACTACCTTAGCAAAAGCCAAAGAAATAAGAGGTTTTCTAGAACCGTTGGTAACTCTTGCTAAAGAGAACACAGTTGCAAATCAAAGGCTTGCTTTCTCAAGACTGCAATCTAAAGAGGCAGTAGCAAAGCTATTTGATGAGCTTGGCCCACGCTATAAAGATCGACCAGGAGGCTATCTAAGAGTTATTAAAAGAGGTTTCAGACCAGGAGATAAAGCCCCAGCTGCTCAAATAGAATTTGTACAAGAAGATATTACAGATTCTGACGAAATTGAGTCTTTAACTGAGGAAACAGTTTAAGATAAAAGTTCTTTTTTAAGGTGCTTTCCAGTGTGAGAGGCTTTTATTTTCATTATCTCCTCAGGAGAACCAACGGTAATAATTTCCCCTCCGTTTGAGCCTCCTTCTGGACCTAGATCTACAACCCAGTCACTTGTTTTTATAACATCCATATTGTGTTCTATTACAACCACTGTATTTCCATTATCCCTGAGTCTTTTAAGAACTTTTAATAGAAGTTGGACATCGTGCATATGAAGCCCTGTAGTAGGTTCATCAAGTATGTACAGGGTATGATTTAACGCACTTTTTGAGAGTTCTTTTGCAAGTTTAACTCTCTGAGCTTCACCTCCAGAAAGAGTCGTAGCTTGTTGGCCTAATTTTACGTAGCCCAGTCCAACATCCATTAATGTTTCTAATTTCCTTTTGATAGCTGGAATAGAATCAAAGAACTCTAGAGAATCCTCAACAGTCATATCTAAGACTTCATAGATATTTTTCCCTTTATACTTAATATCTAGAGTTTCCCTATTATATCTTTGTCCATTACACACATCACACTTAACATAAACATCTGGTAGGAAATGCATCTCTACCTTTATGACACCATCTCCCTGACAAGCTTCACATCTACCGCCTTTAACATTAAAACTAAATCGTCCTATTTTATAACCTCTAGATCTTGCTTCTTGCGTTCCTGCAAAAAGCTCTCTCAAAGGAGTGAAAAGACCTGTATATGTAGCCGGATTTGATCTAGGTGTTCGACCTATGGGGCTTTGGCTTATCTCTATTATTTTATCTATGTCATTTATTCCTGAAAGTTTTTTAAATGGTTTGGTATCCTTTTTTTCAGCCTTTGATATTTCATTTGAAATAGCAGGTAGCAAAGTTTGATTTATAAGCGTGGATTTTCCAGAACCTGAGACTCCCGTAATGCAAACGAATAAATCCAAAGGAAGATCTAAGTTAACCGATTTGAGATTATGACCATCTGCACCTGATAGTTTTACAATTCGCTTAGTGTCAGGTTTCTTTCTTTTCTTTGGTATCTCAATTTTTCTAGTTCCAGATAAAAATTGACCCGTAATAGAGTCTTTTGACTTAGAAATTTCTAGGGCGGTACCCTCAGCACATATTCTTCCGCCATGAACACCTGCACCCGGACCTATATCAACTACATGATCAGAGGCGTACATGGTTTCATTGTCATGCTCTACAACTATGACTGTATTTCCGAGGTCTCTCAGTTTTTTAAGTGTCTTTAAAAGTTTTTCGTTATCTCTCTGGTGAAGACCAATAGACGGTTCGTCTAAGATATATGTCACTCCGACTAAACCTGCACCTATTTGGCTTGCAAGTCTTATCCTTTGTGCTTCTCCTCCGCTCAAACTTTCAGCACTTCTATCTAGAGTTAAGTAATTGAGACCAACATCAATCAAGAACTCCAATCTTTCGTTAACCTCTTTGATTATTCTATCTGCGATTTCCTTTTTTGAACCCTTTAAATTTAACTTAGAAAAGAATTTAAACGCTTGATCAATAGTATACGAAGTGATTTGAGGAAGGTTTACTTCTTCAACAAAAACATTTCTAGCCTCTTTTCTTAATCTTGTACCATCACAACTTTTACAAGTTGAAAGAGATATAAGTTTTGATAAATTATCTCTACTCCAGCTAGACTCTGTTTCTTTGTAACGCCTTTCAATATTATTAAGTATTCCTTCAAATGGGAAAATTCTCTCAACAAGACTACCTCTCTTATTTCTCCAACTGAAATTTACAGGATTACCTTTACTTCCGTTTAGAAGGAGATCTTGTATATCACTTCCAAGATCTTGATAAGGAGTTTCTAATGAAAAATCATACTCTTTGGATAAACATTTTATCAAATGATAGTGATATCTATGGCTGACATCCCAACCAACTATTGCTCCCTCGCTTAAACTAGCAGTCGGTTCATGAATTACTTTCGAAACATCAACATATTGTTTAACACCTAATCCTTCACAATCCGGGCACGCACCTGCGGGATTATTGAAAGTAAAAAGTCTAGGTTCTAATTCGGGAATACTATAACCACAGACTGGACAGGCCATTTTTGAACTATAAGTAATGTCTTCATTTGAATCCATCAAGTAAACAATTAGATTTCCATCACCTAAATTAAGCGCATTTTCTACTGATTCAGCAAGCCTCAACTGAAAGTTTTCATCATTTTCTTTTGGTAGAACTAATCTATCAATAACTGCTTCTATAGAATGCTTTTTATTTTTATTTAATTTGGGATTATCTTCTACATCAACAGTAATTCCATTTACTCTCATCCTTACGTAACCTTGCATTTTGAGTTCTTCAAAAATGTGTAAGTGTTCTCCTTTCTGTTCTTTGATAAGAGGAGCTAGTATCATAAGTTTAGTATCTTTTGGCAGTTCTAAGATCTTGTCGCAGATTTGATTGGAAGTTTGACCTTCTAACGAGACATTATGATCAGGACACATTGGTGTACCTGCTCTGGCAAATAGAAGTCTCAAATAATCATAAATTTCTGTGACGGTTCCAACGGTCGATCTAGGATTATGAGAAGTAGTCTTTTGCTCAATTGAAATAGCAGGAGATAGACCTTCTATATGGTCTACATCTGGTTTTTCCATCATAGATAGAAACTGTCTTGCATATGCCGACAAAGATTCTACGTATCTTCTTTGTCCCTCTGCATAAAGTGTATCAAATGCTAAACTAGATTTACCTGATCCTGACAATCCAGTAATGACAACAAGTTTATCTCTGGGTATGTCTATATCTATATTCTTTAGGTTGTGTTGTCTTGCACCCCTTACTTTGATGTCTTTCATTAAAAAAATAATGTTTTGGAACTTATGTTTAGAAAAGTTATTATAATCGGAGTTAGAAATATTAACTAAAATTAAATATATATATATGGCTAGAAGTGGAATCAATAAAGTTATTTTAGTAGGTAACTTAGGACAAGATCCTGAAGTAAAGTACACAGCTGGAGGGGCTGCTGTGACGACATTAAGTTTGGCTACATCAGAATCTTGGAAAGATAAAGATACAGGTTCAGATCAAGAAAAAACTGAATGGCATAGAGTAGTGCTTTGGAGAAGGCTGGCAGAAATTGCTGGAGAATATCTAAAAAAAGGATCTAAGGTTTACATAGAAGGGCAACTTCAAACTCGTAAATGGGAACAGGATGGTCAGACAAGATACACTACAGAGGTTGTAGGTAGGGATATGCAATTTTTGGACAGTAGGGGAAGTTCTTCGTCAGATAGTTCTTCCTATGATGATATTAATCAAGATATGAGTTCTCAAAATTTGCCTGATAGTGGAATTACGGATGATGATATTCCATTCTAAATTTTTTCGAATATTAGACTTGCATTAGTTCCACCAAATCCAAAACTATTGCTCAAAAAACTTTGTAATTCTGTCGAGACATTCTCACTTACTATTGGAAAAGTTTCAGCGCCCTCGTCAAGGTTTTCAATATTTGCTGAACCAGCTATAAAACCTTCATCCATCATAATTAAGCCATATATGGCTTCTTGAACACCTGCAGCACCTAATGAGTGACCTGAAAGAGACTTTGTAGAACTTATCCAAGGAATCTTATCTCCAAAAACATTTTTAATTGCATTTAACTCTATGATATCTCCGGCCGGAGTACTTGTGCCATGTGCATTGATATAGTCTATATTTTTATTGCCACTCATTTCCCAGGCAATTTGCATACATCTCTCTCCACCCTCTCCAGAAGGACTAACCATATCTAGTCCATCTGATGTTGCAGCATACCCAGTTAGTTGAGCATATATTTTTGCTCCTCTTTCAATTGCATGTTGCTTTTCTTCTAGGATCATCGATCCTGCTCCTCCAGCGATTACAAATCCATCTCTATCTTTATCATAAGCCCTAGAGGCCTTTTCAGGTTCCTCATTATACTTGGTAGATAATGCTCCCATTGCATCAAACAAACTTGTCATACCCCAATGTTCAGCTTCGCCGCCTCCAGCAATCACAATATCTTGTTTACCTAATTGAATTTGCTCCATTCCTGATCCAATGCAGTGAGCACTGGTAGCACAAGCAGATGAAATAGAATAATTAATGCCTTTGATACCGAAGGAGGTCGCAAGACAAGCTGAAACTGTACTACCCATAGCTTTGGTAACTCGGTATGGACCTATTCTTTTTAAACCTTTTGATCTAAGGATATCAGCAGAATCTATTTGATCCTCTGTAGAAGCTCCTCCCGAGCCCATAATTAAACCAGTCTTTTCATTAGATAATTCAGAAACGTTTAAAGATGCATCCTTTATGGCTTCTTCTGTGCTCAAGTATGCATATGCTGCAGCGTCCCCCATGAATCTATATAGTTTTCTATCTATTAGGTCTTTTGGTTCTAAGTTTAGAATAGACCCTGATACATGGCTTCTTAGACCAAGCTCCTTATTGATAATATTTTCTGAGATACCTGATTTTAAATTTCTCAGAGAATTTGTTACTTCAGAAATATTATTTCCTAAGCTGGATATAATACCTATTCCTGTTATTACTACTTCACGCATTTAAAAACTCGATGTATCTTGGAAAAGACCAACTTTTAGACCCTTGGCACTATAAATCTCTCTACCATCTACAAGCATAGACCCTTCACCGATTCCTACTGTTAAATCAAGATTTAGAATTCTTTTCATATCTATTTTAAGCGTTACAAGTTTGGCTGAGGGAAGAACTTGTCCAAAAAACTTAACTTCAGAAGCGCCTAATGCCCTGCCTCTACCTGGATTATCCATCCAACATAAATAAAATCCGACCAGTTGCCACATTGCATCTAATCCTAAACAACCAGGCATCACAGGATCACCTTTGAAATGACAATCAAAAAACCACAAATCTGGATGTATATCTAGCTCTGCAATGATTTGGCCTTTTGAAAATTTACCACCGTCAACATTAATCTCAGTGATACGATCAAACATGAGCATATTTGGGGTAGGTAGGCGACCATTTTCCTCTCCAAATAAGTTGCCTTGTGCGCAATCAAGTATTTCTTCCTTGTTATAACTATTTTTAGGTGAAAAAGACATTTATCTCCCAAGTAATAGATTAATGATACATTAAAATTGACAACATAAAATTAAGTTAATCTAGAGCTAAGATTTCTAACTATATTTTCAAGAGCATCTCTGTATTGATTGTGAGGTAATTTTTTTAACTCATTTATACATTCATTAGAATAACGAGTGAAAATAGTTTGCAGTTGCTCAAGAATCTTTTCACTCTTCATTAGAGCAAGTACCTCAGCAAAGTCCTTAATCTTTCTGGTTTCAAAGAGTGATAATAATTTAGTTTTATTTGTTTGATTCATAGTCTTGAGAGACAAAATAATAGGTAGAGTAAATTTTCCTTCTTCATAATCTTTTCCGACTTTTTTTCCAGTCAGATTTTCTTGTCCAAAATAATCCAGAATATCATCCTGTATTTGAAAGGCTAAACCCAATGAAGTAGCAAAATTATTTAGACTATCAATCTCCGGTTTTGTGCATTTACATAAAATACCTGCAGTCACTGCAGATACCTTAAATAGTTCTGCCGTCTTTCTGTCAATAATATTGAAATAATCTTCTTCTGAAAGATTGGATTTCTTTTTCATTGAGAGTTGTAAAACTTCACCTTCTGAAATTTTGTTAGTAGCATTAGCCAATTCTCTTATAATTTTGGGATTATCAAAATTTGCCATCAATTGAAAAGCTTTGGAATATACAAAGTCTCCAACTAATACTCCGTGAGCATCATCCCATTTAGCCTGAATACTCTCTTTACCTCTTCTAATAAGGCTTTCATCGACCACATCATCATGTATAAGGGTGGCTGTGTGAAGAAGTTCAATGGAGCTTGCAAGCTGAATCAGATCCGATTCAGAATATCCTAAGGTTTTGGCAACTAATATACATATTGCAGGTCTTATTCTTTTTCCTCCAGAGTTAACTATATGGCCAGAAACCTCTGTAGCTAATTTAATATCAGAGTTTATAGATTCACTTAGAGTAATTTCTAATTGCTCTAATTCATCAAATATTATCTTTTTATATAACAATTCCATTAGTCTGCGTATTTTAAATTAAGTAAGGTTATTCGAGGAATTATATTGCGAATACTTCATCTTTTTCGTATAGTGCACATCCTTTTATTCCTCTTAGGAGATACATATGTTTGCCGTAATAGAATGCGGAGGGAAGCAACACACAGTTTCAGAGGGCGAAAGCCTTAAAGTAGAGCTTTTATCTGCTGAAGAAGGTTCGACTATTGAATTTGACAAAGTCCTCATGATTTCAGATGGAAGTGAATCTAAGATTGGTAATCCGTATGTTGATAATGCGAAAGTAACTGCTAAATTAGTTTACAACGGTAAACATGACAAAATTCGTGTTTTTAAGATGAAAAGAAGGCAAAACTATAGAAGAACCTATGGTCATAGACAAAATTTTAGTGAAATTCATATAGAGTCTATTAGTTCATAATTGAGAGAGTAAGATGGCACATAAGAAAGCTGGCGGAAGCAGTAGAAACGGAAGAGATTCCCAGTCTAAGAGACTTGGAATTAAGAGCTATGGCGGTGAATTAATTACTGCTGGTTCAATTATAGTCAGACAAAGAGGTACAAAATTTCACCCTGGAAAAAATGTTGGTTGTGGCAAAGACCATACTCTTTTTTCGAAGATCGATGGCAGAGTCTCTTTTGTCAAAAAAGGTCCTAAGTTGAAGCAGTTTGTAAATGTAGATCCTGTCTAACTTATTAAAGTACCTTTTAAATTTTCCAATTCAATAAATCAATGAAGTTCATTGACGAAGTCACTATTGATGTGAAAGCTGGTGACGGCGGAAATGGTCTTGCAAGTTTTCGACGCCAAAAAAATATTCCTAAAGGTGGACCTGACGGCGGTGATGGTGGACACGGAGGAAGTATAATCTTCAGAGCTGTAAACAATCTCAACACCTTATCCAAGTTTAGATTTCAAAGAAAATTTGAAGCTGAAAATGGCAAAAGAGGGGGGAGTCAAAATAAAACCGGAGCAGATGGAAAAGATTTCGTTATAGAAGTTCCATGCGGCACTCTTTTGTATGATCTAGAAACAGAAAATCCCTTAATAGATTTAGTCAATAATCGAGATGAGTTTCTTATTTGCGAAGGTGGAAAAGGAGGCTTAGGAAATTTACGATATAAGAGTTCAACAAATAGATCTCCTACAAAATTTACTGAAGGTAAGTTAGGAGAAAGTCTTTCATTAAGATTAGAGCTTAGACTACTGGCAGATATTGGATTACTTGGAAAGCCGAATGCTGGCAAATCATCACTTGTAAGGGCAGTCTCTAGTGCAAAACCTAAAGTTGCTGACTATGCTTTCACCACACTTCATCCCAGTTTAGGAGTAGTAGATTACTCTGCAGACTCTAGTTTTGTTATCTCCGATATTCCTGGACTCATAGCAGGTGCATCTGAAGGAGTTGGTCTAGGGATTCAGTTCTTAAAACACTTATCAAGGACTAAAGTTATTGTGCAGATAGTTGACGTATATGAAAAAGGACCTAACGAAATAATCGAGGAGATAAAAGAGCTTTCAAGAGAAATAACCAATTTTGATCCAATGTTAATAAATAAGGTTAAATGGTTAGCTTTAAACAAGATTGATCTAATTAGTGAAGACAACCTAGAAGAATTAAAATCAGAGTTAGAAAACCAATATAAAGATAATTTAAATATATACTGTATTTCCGCTGCAAAAAAAGAAGGCACGCAGCAACTAATGCGAGATATTGGAGAATTCATGGAGACATCTAATGAATAAAGATGATAAGTGGGTAATTAAGGCAGGAAGTAGTCTGGTATCAGGCAATCATGAAGGTCTAAATATAGACTTCATATCTAAATTAGCTTCTCAAATAGATTTTTTAAGAAAGAATAAGCAAGAAGTTATCATTATTTCCTCTGGAGCTGTTGCTAAAGGTATGAATGATTTAGGTTTAGAAAAAAGACCCGATCAGCTGGCAATGCTTCAGGCTTGCGCTGCAGTTGGTCAAAGAGGTATCTCAGAAATTTACCAAAAAACCTTTGAAAAGCTTGGATATACTACCGGTCAAGTACTCATAACACATGATGATATTGCCAATAGAACACGATACTTGAATGCCAAAAATACCATAGAAACACTCTTGGAGCTCGGAATCATCCCTATTGTTAATGAGAATGATTGCGTCGCAACAGAAGAGATTTCTTTTGGTGATAATGATAGATTAGGAGCAGCACTAGCAGGATTGATTAGGGCCGATAGATTCGTGATGTTGACGGATCAAGATGGAATTTTTACTGATGATCCTTCAAAAAACAAAGAAGCTAAATTATTAGGTCTAATAAACTTGGATGACGAAAATATTGATCTTTCTCAACAATTAAATAGTACCTCAGGCCTTTTAGGTCGAGGAGGGATGAAAACAAAAATCGAAGCTGCCAGAATCTCTCTCAACTCTGGAGCTGCTACATGGGTAGTAAGCGGATTTGGGGAAGATACTTTATTGAAGATATATAATGGAGAAGAGGTTGGAACTCAAATAACTACAAATAAATCTACTCTATCTTCCAGAAAACTTTGGATTTCATCATTTGGTTCTGTTTCAGGTACCATAAAGTTGGATGATGGAGCAATTGAAGCCTTATTAACAAAAGGCAAAAGTCTTCTATCTGTTGGCATCACTGATGTTGTAGGTAATTTTAATAAAGGTGACTTAGTTAGATGCACAGATAAAAGAGGAAATGAAATTGCTACTGGACTAATTAATTTTAATAATGAAGAGGTTAAGGCGATTAAAGGCCTTAATTCTGAAGAAATATCTACCACTCTAGGCTATCTTACCCAAGAAGAGGTAATCCATCGTAATAATTTGGTCTTAAGTTAAAGGGCCTTAACTTTTTTTGATAATCTAGATTTAGTCCTAGAGGCTTTGTTTTTTGTGATCACTTTTTTACCAGCCATTGAATCAAGTGTCTTTTCTGCTCCTGCCAATGCACTTTTTGCCATTTCTTTATCGTTTGCTTCAATAGCGCTCAGAACAGACTTAACAGCTGTTCTGGTAGATGCTCTTTGAGAGCTTTTAAGAGCATTTCTTTTTACATTTTGCCTTGCTCTTTTTATTGCTGATTTAATATTTGCCATAAATCTTGTATATCACTGAGAGGCGCGCATAATGCATTCTGAAGAGCAAAGTGTCAAGTAACAATGTCTGATATGTCTAATAAGTATTTAATTGTAATACTACGATTTCATGGCGATGTTCTGCTTACTAAACCCATGATTGATAACATCATGCTCAATGATCCTGATGGCGAAATAGATCTTCTTGTGTATAAGGGTACGGGCTCTATTTTAGAACAAGAAACAAATATTGCGGAAATTATAGAAATAGATAATTCCTCTGAAGAGAATTTATTTACTAGAATAAAGAAAGAGATCAAGTTGTGGGCTAAAGTTAGATCAAAAAAATATAAATATGCTTTCTTTTTAACTACGCAATGGAGAGTAGTTCCTATTAGTTGGTCTATAGGCAAAGCAATGAAAGCGGCGGTAGATGATAAAAAAAGAAGAAAACAACTATGGATAAAATCTTTTTCCACAATTTTTCCTGAAGCTTTAGAGAATCATATTGTTCAGAGAAATCTCTCAGCATTAAAAAGCTTAGGATTAAAGGTCTTCAACGAGGATTTAATGCTCGATCCAGTCCCTTTAGAAAAAGAATATAAAATATTGTCTGATAGTTTTCCTTTTTTAAATCAAGACAATGGGTATTGTTTAATCCATCCTACTTCAAGACGTGAAAAAAAATTATGGGATAAAGAAAAGTTTGGAGAATTAATAAGTTTATTAGTTAAAAAAAACTTTTCTGTTGTCATAACTTCTGGACCAGATTTTCATGAGATAGGATATGTTGAAGAAATACTAAAGAATGGTGATATTGTCGATGAACAAGTATTAAATCTTGCTGGCAAGACAAGCCTTTTGGGTCTAGCTGCTCTCATTAGCAGATCTAAATTTTTTATAGGTCTAGATTCTGTTGCATCGCATATTGCTGCCTCAGTGAATAAAGAGTCCATAACTTTGTTCGGACCAAGTAATCCTAATAATTGGAAGCCTTGGTCCAATAGAGCTAAAGTAATTGAGCGGGATGATCTTAAGAACATTGAAGTTGGAGATGTTATTAGTCTTGTGGAAGAAATGTATCCATAACTAGAGGAGGGATTGATGAAAAGAGAATTAAAAACATTAATGGATGGACTGACTTTTGGAGAGGGTCCAAGGTGGTATAACAACAAATTTTATTTCTCTGATTTTTATAGTCATAAAGTATATTGTTTAGATCTTGAAGGAAATTATGAAGTAATAGTGGAAGTTCCGAGTCAACCTTCAGGATTAGGATGGAGGCCGGATGAGACAATGTTAATTGTCTCGATGATAGACAGAAAGTTACTTAGCTTTAAAGACGAAATTTTAGAAGAAGAAGCTGACTTATCTGAATTTGCAGGTTTTCATTGTAACGATATGGTTGTAGATCACTCCGGCAATGCCTATATAGGAAATTTTGGATTTAATACCTACGAAGGAGAAGAAATTAAGCCTACTAATTTAATATTAGTGAAGCCAGGTGAGGATCCAGTCATTGCGGCAGATGACTTGCTCTTTCCAAATGGTACAGTGATCACCCCTGACAATAAAACTTTGATAGTAGCCGAGACTTACGCAGCTAGATTGACTGCTTTCGACAAAGCTGCTGATGGTAGTCTATCTAATCGAAGAACTTGGGCAGATCTGAAGGAAAATGCGGCAGAGGGTCTAGTGCCAATACCCGACGGAATGTGTTTAGATGAGGAGGGAGCAATATGGGTCGCCTCTCCATCAACTTCAGAAGTCATTAGAGTACACGAGGGAGGTATGATCTCTGAAAGAATTCCTGTTGAGACCAATGCATTTGCTTGCATGCTTGGAGGGGAGGATGGAAAAACCTTGTTCATTTGCACTTCAAGCGGTTCTGGAGTAGATCCAGATTCAGCATTAAGAGAAAAATCAGGGAAGATAGAAATAGTTGAAGTAGACGTGCGAGGAGTTGGCAGACCTTAAGTATGTTGAATCTTTTTTTAGAAAATTTTGTTTTAATCTTTGTAGCAATTGATCCAATTACTATATTGCCTATTTTTGCTACTTTCACCAAAGGCCTTAACAAAAAAGATTTAATTACTCTGTGTTTGAGGAGCACATTAACAGCCTTTGGTATTTTGCTTTTATTTTGGCTATTTGGAAGCGCCTTACTTCAAACTATGGGAATCAATATCAATTCTTTTAGGATTGTTGGAGGTATGTTCTTAATGGTTATTGCATATCAGATGGTATTTGAACAAAGGCAAAAAAGAAGGGAAGAAACGGTAGAGGAAGTTATGGATGATGAGGAGCTTTCTTCGCTGGCAACATTCCCAATAGCTATTCCTTTAATAGCAGGACCAGGAGCAATTACTCTGGTTATGTTGTTATCCGAGAAATCTGGAACCTCTATCGAAAATCAAATAGTTGGGTTTAGTCCCATTATTATAGTTCTGATTCTAAATGCTATTAGTTTATGGGCTTCCGGAAAGATAGCGAAGAGGCTGCCTACATCTATATCTTCAGCCTTGCAAAGAACTTTCGGACTCTTGCTCGGTGCCTTAGCAATTGAATTCGTTATAGAGGGCCTAAGACAAACTTTTAGTATCTAATACTAAAGAAGACCCATTCTTCTATAAGATTCTCCAGTCTGCTTTAAGGTATCCTCAATAGAATATGTAGATAGTCCTAATTCATTAATAGCTTTTAAGCAATAAGATCTGGGTGAGTCGTATGTACTCTTCTCAGGTTCACCATTTTTCATTGCTTCGCCACCGATTTCTTTTATTTCCGGAAATAATTCTTGAAGTTTTGTTTGCAGCTGCCATGTAAACATTTCACCAGAGGTATCAGTTGCGGATAGGATATATCGGGATCCATTCGTTGCATTTTTACTCTCTGCAGCTAAAACATGCGCTTTGGCTACATCTCTTACATCTACCAAATTCCATAACATTCTATCCCCTCGTAATTGCTTTCCATCCAATACACCAAAGTTATTACCTTGGAGTAGTTGCCAAACAAAATATTGCCAACTAAAGAATTGATTATGGTTTTCAGTCATTAATGGTCCTACAACATGTAGAGGGTTAATTGAAATAGCTTCAAAATTCCCATCAGATTCTGCTATTTTATAGATCATCTTTTCAGTGTTAGCTTTAGCCATTGCATAAGCAATATCTCTGTTTTTAGAGATATTTTCTTCAGTCCACGCCCCTTTGTAGGCTTCAACATTATCTCCGCACCAATCTTTTTCATCAAATACATAACCCTCTGGTCTTGGATGCGCTACAGCCGCAAAAGAACTTGTAAAAACAAAGCGCTTAACACTGCCAGACTTTTTGACAGATTCAACTACGTGCTCATTTTCTGTGAAGCATCCATCATATACTTCTTGAGGTGTCTCTCTATTGAAGCCAACAGTAGCACCCGCGTGAATTACTGCTACACAATCGGAGAATGCCTTGTCATAGCTTCCTTTTTCAAATAGGTCACCCTCAAATAGCTCTACACTTGAATTAGGAGCAGTTTTCCCTAATTCAATGAGATGATCTACTTTTATGCTATTACTTACATCCCTAACGCAAGCATGCACGTCGTAACCCTTATTTAAGAGGTCTTCTACTATTCTGGATCCGATATATCCGCTTGCTCCAGTTACCGCTACTGCCCCATCTTTATTTGTTATTACTGACATAACTCTCTCCTTGCTATTAATTTGGCTTTTTTCTCTTGCCTACCAAGGTTTCAGCAAGCATTGCTATTGTTATGAGGATTTGCTGTTCTACCATGAAAATATGATAGCACTTTTGGTGGAGGCGGCGGGAATTGAACCCGCGTCCACTAGTACTCTGCCACAAGATCTACATGTTTAGTTTTATCTATTAATTTAATCTTTTGACACCCGATAAACAGGGATTAAAAGACGATCTCAATTTATTCTTAAGAAATTACTAATGAGAAGAGTAACTTCAGCATCTCGTGTAATCGTCTGTCTCTGGAGGCGCACGAGCACGTTACCAGGGACAGCTAGCCAATTAAGCGGCTAGAGCGTAGTCTGCGTTTTCGCCAACTAACAAGTTTGCAATAATTTTTTAACGAGAATTATTACCTTCTCGACATGCACTTGAGGTTTTATATCTACTGTCGAAGCCAGTTCGCCCCCAAAAAAGCTGCGTGATTATACCTTTCCTACTGAAACTTAACTAATTTTTGTTTCTTTCTCTTAATTCTTGAGCTTTTTGACGTTCCCAATCTCTCGATTTAATTGTATTTCTTTTATCTTGGGATTTCTTACCCATTGCAAGTGCAATTTCACATTTTATAAGACCATTCTTCCAATATAGTTTGGTGGGTATGCAAGTATTTCCTTTCTGGGAGGTAGATTTGATTATTTCATTTAATTCCTTTCTATTTAGGAGCAGTTTTCGTGATCTAGTTGGATCCATCTCCTGATTACTATTCTTCAAAGGATCAATGTAACTTCCTATTAGATAGGCCTCGCTATCCTTAAGTAGAGTATAAGCTTCTGCAATTTGAGCATTATTCTCTCTGATACTTTTTGTTTCCCAGCCTAAGAGAGATAAACCAGCTTCGTACTTTTTAGAAATCTCAAAGTCAAACCTTGCTTTCCTATTTTCAGAAATTGTATTTCCATTTTTTTTATTTTTTTTTGCCACAGTTCGAATCTCAACTTTGTTATAAAATTGTATCAGACATGAAAGATCATGATGTTTTATTTAGGTCAATCCAGGGAATTGCTTATATTTCTGTTGGGCCACTAATATTGCTAACCGCTTCTTTATGGTTTACTGATGATAAAACCGCATACATTCTGGCTCATTTAGCTCAAATCTATTTTTCTATTCTTCTGTTCTTTCTATATGGAAGTATTTGGTCGTTTCGTGACTTTGATAATAGTCACTATAAGACCAGGATTACTGTAATTTCTTTGATACCTTTAGCTGTAGCAGTCACAGGAGCCTCTTTTTCAATTTTTATCAATCCTGCATGGGGAATTCTTTTGATGCTAGTCTCTACTTTTTCTACACGACATTTAAAAATTATAAATTCGATAATCTCTTTATTTGACGATTCTTATAACAACTTATTCGATAAAATAAGCATTATCTTGTGTATTTGTCTTGTGTTAATCTTAACTTACTGGGTTAATCCTTATACTTACCCATTAGGAATCTATAATTAATATGTCACAAGAAAGAAAGTCTATCCATGGAACATGGTCTAGCCGATGGACATTCATATTAGCCGCAACAGGTTCAGCAGTTGGTTTGGGAAACATCTGGAAATTTCCTTACATGGCAGGGGATAATGGGGGAGGTGCTTTTGTGCTGGTATATTTGGCTTGCATAGCAATTATTGGGTTACCGATAATGTTAGGTGAGATTATGATTGGCAGGAGAGGGAGAAGCAGTCCTGCCAACACCATGAAAGCCTTAGCATTTGAAGCAAATACCAATAGTGCATGGACTTTACTAGGCGCAACTGGAGCTGTAGCTGGATTATTAATTTTATCGTTTTACAGTGTTGCTGCTGGCTGGGCACTTTCTTATGTTTTTAATGGATTTCAAAACGTAACCGCTGAGAGTTCTACGCAAAGTTTCAATTCGTTACTCGCCAGCCCAACTTCTCTAATTTTTTGGCATACACTCTTTTTATCAGTCACGGTATTTGTAGTTGCAAGAGGGATCTTAGAGGGTCTGGAAAAATGGATAAATACTCTGATGCCTATGTTATTCGTATTAGTTATACTTTTATGTCTGTATGCAACTCAATCTGGAGCTTTTGTAGAGGGTTTAATTTACTTATTTCAGCCTGACTTTAGTAAAATTACTCCTGAAGTTATGCTGGAGGCATTAGGACAGGCTTTCTTTACTCTGAGTTTAGGTATGGGAGCTATTATGGCTTACGGAGCCTATATGCCAGCAAGTCAAAATATCGGTAAAACAGCAATTTCTGTAGCTGCATTAGACACCGGAGTAGCCTTATTAGCAGGTATAGCGATATTTCCAATTGTTTTTGCAAATGGTTTAGCCGCATCTGAGGGTCCAGGTCTTGTTTTTGTTACATTACCCATTGCATTTAGCTCCATGCCTTTAGGAGTGTTCTTCGGCACCTTATTCTTTGTTTTACTAAGCATTGCGGCGTTAAGTTCATCAATCTCTCTGATTGAACCCGGTGTAGCTTGGTTGATTGAATCTCTTAAAATTAAAAGAATTACAGCAACTCTTTTGTTAGGATTTATCGCATGGTTTATAGGATTATTTAGTGCCTTATCTTTCAATTTACTTTCCGAATTTACAATTTTCGGAAAAAACTTTTTTGATGCCACAGACTTTTTAACTAATCAGATCATGCTCCCTTTAGGTGGAATATTTATAGCTATTTTTGTTGGTTGGGTAATGAAGAAAGAGAATGTTTTGGAAGAGCTTGATATTGAAGAAAATTTAATTTTTAAATTTTGGTATTTTAGTATTCGTTATATTTCGCCCGTAATGGTTGGTTGTGTCTTTCTATACTTTTTTATTTAATTTATTCGGGAATATCTATTTCTCCTTCCCATTTTAACAGCTTATTGTCTTCGAAGAATAAAGTGATTTTTTGGTTAGTATAAGTATTCTCACCCTGAGTTACTGATGTGAAGTAATCCCATCTATTAGGATAAAAAGTGTCAGATATCAAAGGAGTTCCCATAACGAATTTAACTTGAGATTCTGTCATTCCTATCTCAAGTTTATCTAACATTTCTTGATCAACTAAGTTGCCTTGGCTCACCACAACTTGAAAAATTCTGGGTATACTGCAATTTGTAAGAAAAAGAGCAATTAGCAATAAAGAGCTTACTTTCAATTTTGTGTTCATTAATTTTCTATTATGGGTTTTAGGCCATTATAATATTAACTATCAATTAATCTTAATTATTTAAAGGTACTCAAATTGACAGATGATGCAGAATTAAAAAAGGCTGGTTTAAAAGTAACTCTTCCAAGGTTGAGGATACTTGAGCTCCTGGAAGAAGATCAAGCTCACCTGAGCGCAGAAGATATTTATAGGAAACTTATTGATGCAGGTGAAGAAGTAGGTTTAGCGACCGTTTACAGAGTTTTAACTCAATTTGAGCAAGCCGGAATTTGTATAAGACATAACTTTGAAGAAGGCCATGCAGTTTATGAATTAACTCCTTCTGATCATCATGATCATATGGTTTGCCTGGATACCGGAGATGTAATTGAGTTTACAGATGATGTCATAGAAGAGAGGCAAAAGATACTAGCTACAGAGCATGGCTATGAAATTATAGATCATAGTATGGTTTTATATGTAAAACCTATCAAAAAATAAAAATACTTGAATAGGCTGCTTTAAACCCCATATAGGGTTTGAATGGAGAAAACATTGAACAAAGACACTAAAGAACAAAATCAAGAAAAAGAAGAAAATAGTGCAGAAGAAGAAGTTTCTCTAGAGATTGAAGAAAATGATACCCTTGAGGAACCAGAAGAAATTTCTCAAGAAGAAATAATCAAAGATTTAGAAGATCAGCTTCTTCGAGCTAAGGCAGAAGTTCAAAATGTAAGAAGAATAGCCGCACAGGAAGTAACCAAAGCAAGGTTATTCGGGGTAGAGTCATTAGCTAAAGATTTCTTAACTGTTGCAGATAATCTAGAAAGAGCAATAGAAGCATGTGGCGAGGAAGAACAATTCCTCTCTGTAAAAGAAGGTCTTGAATTGACGCTTAAGAGTCTAGAAGGCTCTTTAAATTCATCAAGTATTGAGGTTATTGATACTAGCAACAAAAATTTTGATCCTGAAAAACATGAAGCTATTTCATTAATAGAAGACGATTCCCTCGATACTAATACGATTATTGATGTTGTGCAAAAGGGCTACACAATAATGGATAGAACACTCAGGCCTGCAAAAGTTGTAGTTTCAAAGAAATCTCAAGAAAAATCATAAAAAAACTTGAAATAGTATGCATAAGCCCCAACTTATGTATTAGAACTTAATTGGAGCGAAAAAATGGCTAAAGTAATTGGTATAGACTTAGGAACAACAAATTCATGTGTTTCGGTCATGGAAGGGGATCAAGCTAAGGTAATAGAAAATTCTGAAGGTAAAAGAACTACTCCTTCGGTAGTTGCCTACGGGGATGAAATAAAGGTTGGTGATTCAGCTAAAAACCAGGCTGTCACTAATGCAGAAAATACTTTGTATGCCATAAAGCGTCTTATTGGAAGAAAACACGATGATGACGTTGTTAAAAAAGATAGTGATATGGTGCCATACAAAATTCTTGCTGCCGATAATGGAGATGCTTGGGTCGAGGCCGAAGGAAAAAAATTAGCCCCACAACAAGTTTCTGCTGAGATTCTAAAGAAAATGAAAAAGACTGCTGAGGATTATCTTGGGCAAGAAATTAAGGAGGCAGTTATAACAGTACCCGCTTATTTTAATGACTCACAAAGACAAGCAACAAAAGATGCTGGAAAAATAGCTGGCTTAGAAGTAAAAAGGATTATAAATGAACCAACAGCAGCTGCTCTGGCTTATGGACTGGATAAAGGCAAAGGTGATCAAAAGATTGCTGTGTACGACTTAGGTGGCGGAACGTTTGATGTTTCTATCATAGAAATCGCAGAAATTGATGGAGAACATCAATTCGAAGTCCTATCAACAAATGGCGATACTTTTCTTGGAGGTGAAGATTTTGATATTGCCCTAATCGAATACCTCGCAGACGAATTTAAAAAGGAGTCTGGTTTAGACCTACACAATGACTCGGCTGCCCTACAGAGGTTAAAAGAGGCTGCTGAAAAAGCTAAAATCGAGCTTTCAAGCAATCAACAGTCTGAAATAAATCTCCCTTACATAACAGCCGATTCATCAGGTGCAAAGCATTTTGTGCATAAATTAACTAGAGCAAAATTAGAATCCCTAGTTGAAGACCTAGTTGATAGAACGATAAAACCTACTGAGATTGCTCTTAAAGATGCTGGCCTGAAAGCTTCTGAAGTAGACGAAGTTATATTGGTCGGTGGACAAACAAGAATGCCACTTGTACAAGAAAAAGTTAAAACTTTCTTTGGGAAAGAAGCAAGAAAAGATGTTAATCCAGACGAAGCCGTATCTGTTGGTGCCGCGATTCAGGGTGCTGTATTAGCTGGAGATGTTACTGATGTACTCTTATTAGATGTAACTCCTCTGACTTTGGGCATAGAGACTATGGGAGGTGTGATGACGCCTTTGATAGATAAAAATACGACGATTCCTACAAATAAGTCACAAGTCTTTTCAACGGCTGAAGATAACCAAACTGCCGTCACTGTGCATGTGTTACAAGGTGAACGAAAGCAAGCCACTGAAAATAAAACACTTGGTCAATTTAATCTAACAGATATACCTGCATCTCCACGTGGAATGCCTCAAATCGAAGTATCCTTCGATCTTGATGCAAATGGAATACTCAATGTATCAGCCAAAGACAAAGCAACTGGAAAAGAACAGTCTATAGAGATTAAAGCTTCAAGTGGATTATCGGATGAAGAAATTGAGCAGATGGTGAAAGATGCCGAAGCACATGCTGAAGACGACAAGAAGTTTGAAGAGTTAGTTCAAGCTAAGAATTTAGGAGAAAATTTAGTTCATAGTTGCAAGAAAACTTTAGATGAGGCTAAAGACAAAGTAGAAGATAGTGAAAAGGAAGCCATTGAAAATGGAATTCAAGAACTAGAAGAGGCCTTGAAAGGTGAAGATAAAGAAGAAATAGATAATAAAGTAAAAGCTCTTTCCGAAGCTTCTGCACCTCTTGCGCAAAGAATGTACGAAGAGGAAGCTAAGGGTAAAGAATCTCAAGAACAAGAAGTTCAGGATGCTGATTCAGATGTCGTAGATGCTGACTTTGAGGAAGTAACCGAAGAAAAAGAAAGCCAAAATTCTTAAGTATTCCTCCTATTAGGCTGCAATTAACAGATGTCTAAAAAGGATTATTATGATGTTTTAGGTGTTCAAAGGGGAGCATCTGATGACGACTTGAAAAAAGCTTATCGTAAGCTTGCAATGAAATATCATCCTGACAGGAATTCAGATGATCCCTCAGCCGCTGAAAAATTTAAAGAAGCTTCAGAGGCTTATGAAGTTTTATCAGACGGATCAAAGAGAAATGCATACGATCAGTTTGGTCATGATGGTGTTGATCCCTCTAGCTTTGGAGGTGGCGGCTCTCAGGGCTTCAATGATATTTTTGGCGATATCTTCGGAGATATCTTCGGTGGAGGCGACCCTTTTGGACGTAGACAACGATCCAATAAAGGCTCAGATCTTCAATATTCTATGACAATATCACTTGAAGATGCAGTAAGAGGAGTAACTGAAAAGATAGCTATTCCTGCGCTTGAAAGTTGCAGTTCGTGCAATGGGACAGGAGCCAGTGAAGGTAGTCAACCTATAACATGTGATTCATGTGGTGGTGCTGGTCAAGTAAGGATGCAACAGGGATTCTTCTCTGTAGCTCAAACATGTGGCAGATGTGGTGGTTCTGGCCAAGTAATTAGCAACCCTTGTAAGGTTTGTAAAGGACAAGGAAGAGTTGAGAAACGCAAGACTTTATCTGTAAAAATTCCTGCAGGAGTTGATACAGGAGACAGAATAAGGCTCTCAGGAGAAGGTGAGGCTGGATTAAATGGTGGTCCTTCAGGAGATTTATTTGTTCAAATTAAAGTTTTGCCCCATGATGTATTTGAACGCGATGGTAAACATCTTTATTGCGAAGCTCCTATTAGCTTTATAGATGCAACACTGGGTGGCGAAATTCAAATACCTACATTAGATGGTAAAGTAAAAATAAAAATACCTGAGGGTACACAAACAGGAAAACTATTCAGACTAAGGGGTAAAGGTATAAGTCCAATCAGAGGAGGCTCTACTGGTGATCTTTTATGCAGAGCCGTGATAGAAACACCACAAAACCTTTCAAAAGATCAAAAACAACTTCTTAAAGAATTTCAAACTTCAATCTCTGATGATTCTCGGCAGAATCCATTAAGAGATGAATGGTTTTCTAAGGTAAAATCATTCTTTGATACTAGCAATTAAGAATTTTGAAGAATCTATTCATTTCAGGAATAACAGGTAAAGTTGGCAAGCTTTTATCTTCTTATGCTTTAGAAAGTAACCATTTCAAGTTAGTTGGCGGGAGTTGCTCACCTGAAAATAACTTTTTTAAAAAAGATGTCGGAACATTGCTTGAAATAGACGAAACAGGGATTCAAATATCAGAAAAAATGTCTGAAGATCTTGGTGTAGATATCATCATCGATTTTTCTTCTCCAAAAAGTTCAATGAAAATTTTGCAGCTTGCCATGAGAAAGAAAATTCCAATTCTTATAGGAACAACTGGCTTTAGTGAGGATGATTTCAAAGAAATAGAAATCGCTAGCACTCAAATCCCTGTATTATTTGCTCCTAATACAAGCTCAGGTATAGCAATATTAAAGAATATTCTTAACATATCGAAAAATCTATTTTCTGAAGATCATGAATTCTCTATACGGGAAACCCATCATGTCGAGAAAAAAGACTCACCTTCAGGAACAGCATTAGATTTACAAAAAGCAATTAGATCTATTTATCCAGAAGCTAAAGTGGCGATAAAAAGCTATAGGGAAGGTAATAATTCAGGAGAACATACAGTCAGTATTTCTCTAGATAATGAGAAAATAGAATTTACTCATAGGGCAGAAGACAGATCAATATTTGCTTTGGGAGCTCTAAAAGGAGCGGCATGGTTAGTCAAAAGGTCTGCCGGCTTGTATTCTATGAGTGATATTTATTCTTCTTGATTTAGTATAAATATGATATAAAGCCTTTTTTAAGGCAAGTGCCGATAACGAAACACATGAAACTGTTTCAGATCTAAGGTGCTAAGGATTGCTCATCTTTAGTAAGTTCTGTAAGTTCATGGAAGTATAACCCGAGGAATGTAATGTTCTTCATAAATTGAGGAGAGCTAATGGCTGAAATATCGCTAGAACAAATGCTACAAGCAGGTGTCCACTTCGGACATCAGACCAAATACTGGAATCCAAAAATGGATCAATATATTTTTGGTGTCAGAAATAAGATTCACATCATAAACCTAGAGCATACGGTAGAAATGATTAAACCGGCCCTAAAGTTTATTGAGG